>SDNM01000097.1 GCA_004524385.1 Promethearchaeota archaeon | reverse complement strand
CTCGACAGGAACTTTTTTAAGGGTAAGATCGTAAAAAATCGGTTTGAATTAGATTTCCTTTTAGAAAAAATAATTGTTTCTGACACTAGCATAAATCCTGATAGATTATATTCTGAAAAAGAGAAATTGAAGGAAATTAAAAACAATATCTTTAACATGATTTTAAAATTGAAGAACGTATCCTCTCAAATAAAAGAAGAAATCGAATCTTATTTAATTCTAAATGAAATTGATCTCGCCAAAGAAAGGTTAAAATACATCATAAGAGACGCTTTAATGGAAGCTGATTTCTTAAATGAAAATATTGAAAATTCATTTAATGAAGATTTATATTATATTAATATTCAAACTGTTTTTAAATCAGAGATAACCCGCTGGAATGAATTATATTCCATTTTAAGTAAAGAATTGAAGGGCACAGAATTGTTTCTGTTGAAAAAGATTACAGAAAAGGAAGATATGAGAAAGCAAAATAACACAATTGAGAATTTAGAAAATAGAATTTTTATGTTTAAAGAATCAATCAATAGAAATTTAGATGAATTTAGAAATAATTTAAGAGAAGTTAGTGAAAAATTTTCAGACACAGGATTAACAATTGCTATTCAAGATTTTGAAAACATTAGAAAAAATGTAAGCGATTTTGATGAAAAATTTTATCAAATTTCTCAAAAAATAATTACAGAAAAAAAGGAGATTATTCAGAATCGAAATGAAGTAATAAATCATTGGATTGAAGTAAAGAAGGGATTTGATGACATCTTTGACTATTATTCTAATGGTTTTACCTTTTTCAGGGAAAATGTGAAAAAGATCAATAATCTGAAAAGTACAATTATTCAAGAAGTTAAAACTATAACTGAGAAAGCCAAATTTAAAGCAAAAGAAAGTCAATTTAAAGAAGCATTCGAGGTTATTAAAAATGAAACAAACACTTTATTAAAAACTAAAACAAGTGAAATTAAAGAGCTTCAAGAGATCATCAATATAGAAATAAAACCCAAACAAAGATTATCTTTACTATATAAACAATTAAATGAGGAGCTAGAGGATTTAGAGGAAAATTTGCTTATAGAAATAGCACAACAGGTCAAATCTCTAAAAAAAAAAGTAGTAGAGGAAAGAAACCAGGCAAAAATAGAGGATTTTGATGATTTTGTTTCGCAAGAGATCTCTAAATTCAAGGATGTATTGAAGAAATATAAAGATGGTATGGATCAGCTAAGTGATAAGTTAGGAGTTAAAGATATAAATAATAGATTTGATGATATTCGAAATCAATTTAATGATGTAGATAGATTATATTTAAAAAAATTAGAAAAATGTAATGATTTAATTGAAGATTTTGAAGAAAAATCCAATGTTACCATTATTCAATGGGATAATTTTAAAGAATATTTAGGTAATGAACTTGATATCCTGAAAGAGGAGTACATAAATAATGTTATTAAGGAAAAAATTAATTCTATATCAAACGAGAGAAAAACAAATACTATAAAAGTTATCGATTTAAAAAAGGAACTTGACTTAAAATGTAATGTACTAATGTCTAGGATAAAAGAAATGATCGAGATTTCTAAAATAAATGCTAAACTTTATGATTCCGAAAAATGCGTCTTATTATATACAGATCATTATTATAAGAACAAGCAATTAAAGAATTTTATTGATAATAAATTATTAAAATTAGTACGAGAAAGAATAGGGAAAATCCTTGCCCTATATGACTCCAGCATAAGAAAAAGAACATTAAGCATTAATATGTTAGAACTTCAAAATCGAATAAACGAGTTGAATTTTGAAGAAATTGCTCGAAATCAATTTCAAGAAAAGGTCAGAGAACTTCAAATCAATCAAACACGAATGGAATTTATTGAGACTAATTTGAACTATTTTGAATCTGTAATTGAAAATAACAAATTAGCGATAAATAAAATAAGAAACAACCTTGAATTGTTTATTAATAAGCAAAATTTCATAACACAGGAATTTAACGATTTAGAAACACGGTTGAAGGCACAAAGTTCAAAGATTTTCAATGATATTGAGAAATCACATGGAGACTCATATATTAAAATTAAGGAAAGCTTTGAGAATGAATGGAGAAAACTAGCAAATAAATTTAATCAAACTCAGCAAAGAATTGAAGAAGACTTAAAATCGTCTTTAAGCAATATTAACGATTCAAATAAAATGGGCCTTGAACTTAGTGAATATTTTGTTAAGAAAAAAAGTGAGTTTTTAAAAGATTATGAAAATAATAAAGAAAAAATTAGCACCGAAATAATTATTTTAAAAGATGAGGTTTTCCGTGGAAAATTAACCAACTTTATTAACGAACGAAAGATGCGTATAAGCCAAATGCTAGGAACACTCCAGATGAAAATTGAAGAGGACATAGATGCACAAGAATATAAGAGGGCCTACTATAAGATAAATGAACGAGCAAGTAATATTTATACTCATATAAAATTAATTAAAAAGAATATAAAGAATTTGACGAAAGAATTTAATAAATATTCCAAAGATTTTGAAACAAAAAGTAAATATATTTTAAAAGACTTTGACAGATTTCTTAACGATTATTATGAAGCATTAACTGAAAAAATTAAAAGTTTAGAGCAATTAATAATTAAATCATATGTAACAATGGCCATAAAAGGTGTGGCTAATGAGTACCTCACTATTGGTTTTTTAGGGAATGAGCTTAAAATAAAAAAGCAAAATCTCCAAAAACATTTGATCTACCTTATAAGCAGTGGCGATTTAAAAGGCAAATATGATCCACGTTTAGGATTATATTATGAAAATCCTGATATTTTGAATAAATTAGATGAGGACGAGTTAGAAGTTTTTAAGAAGATGAACTTCCGAGTTTATATGTTTTGGAAACGATTTAAAAGCTTTACTAGTTTATATGGTCCAATTATTGGCTTTTTTGCGTCTTTATTAGCAATAACTTATTATATTTTTATATTTTCTGGTGGGAATCCGGTCACATTTGCAATTCCTATTTTGTTTGTCTTTGTACTGGTTTTTTATTTCTTTTTCAAAAGGGAAAAAGAAGAAAAAGTTAAAGTTTGATAGTTCAATCGTAATCTTTAATGAATTGAATACAATTGGTTTGCTTTTTCAAAAAACCTAAATAACAAGCTTGGTTTAAATGAGCATAGAACTTTTTATCAGTGATATCCTCATCTTCCGCAAGATCTTGAAATTTTGAGAAGTCTAATTTTCCATTTTCATTATAAGTTTTTACAATGGTAATAAGTGTCTTTACATTCCTGTTAATATATTGTTTTCGTTCTTCAACATTATTATTTTTCTTTCCTTTCAATTTTAACACATTTTTTTTTAATTTATCTTTATCTATTTCTATGATATCAGAAATAAATGATACTCCATAATTCTTGAGTTTCTTATATTCTGAGCTTTTTGCAAAATTATCAATCTCTATAATAACTTCTTCAATTGAACGATCTGCTAAGATTTCCTTTTCCTTTTCTCGGCGTTCTTTAAAATTGTTGATATTATCTAACTCTGAATAATTATTAACATTAGGAGAAAACTTGATTTTTTCTCGCTTTAAGTTTTTATTTAATTCTAATTGTTTAGGCTCCATTAAGATCGAGTTCATTTCATTTTCTTTTCTCCTAGCGACTATATGAAATGGAACGTCAACTGTATTTTCTGTTAAAAGGATATAACACCTTCCCGCCGCAAATCTACCGGTTCTTCCACGTCTCTGAATTAATCTAATTTCTGAGGGGACTGGTTCGTAAAAAATTATGGCGTCAACATTAGGAATATCTAATCCTTCTTCTGCAACGCTCGTAGCGATTAATATATTTATTTTATCTTCTCTAAACTCTTGTAAAATTTCGATTTGTTTCAGTTGAGGGAAGCCACAATCGTCTATTTTCGTCGTCTGACCAATAAATTTCTCAATGACAAGATGATTTTTATATTCCTCTCTCAATTTATTTTTTAGAAACTCTGCCATTTCTCTATATTGCGTAAAAATTATGATTTTTTTATTTTGAAATTCCTCTAATTCCTCTCTAATAATTGAGAACAATTTATTTATTTTTGGATGAGATAAATTTGATTGTCCCACTTTTTCAATAATGGAATTTATGAATTTATAATTCTCAGAATTTATAATTCTTTTAGCTGATAATATATCTTGATCTGCTTTATATTTCAGTTTCTCCAAAAAAGATTTAAAAAGCGAAATGTCCTGAGTCTCTAATAAATCTTTAGCGTGAAGCATAGAAATACAACTCGAGCAATAAGAAAATATTGATTGGATGTTTAATTTTTTTTCTTTTATAATATCTATAATTTTAGGAGACTTGAAATATAGATGTTCCAAAAGATCGCCATCAGGTATTTTAGAATCATGACAATTCTCGTATTTTAAGGAATAGGTTAAGTCATGGCTTATTCTTAAAAAATCTAATTTTGAATAATATTTCTTATATGGATTTATCAAGTCGCGCTCTATAAAAAATCTTAGATAATTCTTAAATAGGTGATCCCAAACTTCGCTTAATTCAATTAATTTGATGGGCAATTCTATTCTTTCTAAAAATGTATCGATCTCATGAATGTAATCTTTGACATCATTATCTTCATAATACTTAAAGACTACATTTTCTATGTATAAATTGTCGCATATCTGTTGAATATGTTCATAATCCTTTCCGGGGGATGCGGTTAATCCTAATATTAAAGGATCAGTGCAACTATTAATATATTCACCAGAAATAAAATTATATGCATAATTTCCTTTACAGCGATGAGCCTCGTCAAAGATTATCAATGCGATTTCTTTTAAATTATATCTTCCTCGTTCTATATCATTCTTAATAATCTGGGGAGTTGAAACGATTATTCTAGATTCTTTAAATAGAAGGATTCGCTTTTCAGGGCTTACTTTTCCTGTTAAAGATACTATTTCTTCTTCATTAATTGCTAAAAAGTTCTTACAAGAGCTCTTATGCTGTGAAACCAAAGGCCTAGTTGGAGCAAGTATTATAACCTTTCCCTTAGAATACCTTCTAAGTGTATTTGCCACTAACAGGATACCAATTATCGTTTTTCCTAACCCTGTAGGTAAAATTACTAACGAATTCTTGTTCTTACATGCATGAAAAATATTATTTTGATAATGTCGGTAAAAAACCTTATTCTGCTTTAAAAAAGTACCGTTAAAATATTCGGGAAAACCAGTATGCATCTTAATTTTAATTCTAATTCAGTACTTTTAAACCCCCCTACAGTTACGAATTTTTGAAATATAATGAGAATAAAAAAAAAGAACCTTAATGTGAAAATTACGAAAAAATGTGGAAATTTATGACTTCACAAACCAATTTTTTTATGAGATTGAATAATTTAATTAGAAATGAAACTCTGTCCCAACAAAACCTAATGTGTGAGAAGGATGAGAGCCCATGACTTTATTAAATCCAAATCCCGTACAATGCATACCACATATTACTTCTGGATTTAGTTTTTCAAAATATTTTACTTTTTCCTCAATAACCTCAACAGGGTTCCATTCTTCGTGGAAACCACCTATTACGGCGTAAACTTTATCCGTACCACTTAATTTTTGTCCATGTTTAATAGTATTTATAATACCTGTATGGCCACAGCCCGTTATCACAACTAAACCTTTATCTTTCACATTAATGTAAATTGAAGTTTCGTCACGAAAGTAATTTTTTTCAAACTCTTTTCTACTTTTCTGGATGTAAAATCCTTTTGTTACCTCGTTTTTATCAAATAATTCAATTTCTCCACTGGTCAAGATGCCATTGTATAATTTTACGGGTTCATTAGTTTCAATTATTTTTATATTATGCTGGTTTGCTAAATTGTGAATTAAGGTTTTATTTAACTGCGGTATCTTTCCTGATAATTTAATTTTTCCTTCTTTTTTTAATTCTTTTACTGAATTTAACAGATCTTCAGGTGGAAGTTCCTCGCCTGAATTAGTTATAGCCCAAAAGTTTTGCAAATAGGAATTTGGATTTAAATACATTTCACATCCTTCTTTCAATTCTGGAATTACTTTATTTAACCCACCAAAATGATCTAAATGCCCATGACTTAGGATTAATTTTTCAACATCGTTTAAATTTATATTTAAATGCTTACTATTATCTATTATAGTTTGTGGTAAACCCCCAGTATCTAATAAAAAAAGATGACTTGATTCATCATCCTTTATTTCAATACTCATTGCAAATCCATGTTCCGCCTTAAGTCTACTAGCTGCCGTCCCTGGTTGAATAACTTTTCCTTTAAATTTATCTTCTGTTAAAACTGTTAAACTAACTTCATT
>SDNM01000096.1 GCA_004524385.1 Promethearchaeota archaeon | reverse complement strand
GATTGAACCGAAGGTTATTCTTTATGAAATCTATCAGCTTTTAGAAAAAAATGTTATAATTCCCACTACTCTTGAAACAGTTCAAAACAACGTTGAATACTTTGAAGAAACATATGCAATAAGAATAGCTAGTAATAAACTAATTTCTCCAATAATTGCAGCTGATAATGAGATAGAAGAATTAAAAGAAAAAGCTAAAAATATGGACAATAAAGAGGCAAAAGAATTAATAGACGATTTCATTAAGAAAGCTCAAAATGCCGAAAAGGCTTTAGCTTATACAGAAGCACAAAAAGAATATGAAAAAGCGCTTTTTCTGGCAACCGGTTTCAATTATAAAAAAACTATTGGCAAAATTTCATTTATGGTTTTAGAACTTGATAAAAAGTATAAAAAAATGGAACTTGAATACGCCCAAAATGCTGGTGAAAAAGCTGAGAAAAAGAGTGATTACTACAATGCCATACGACATTATCAAAAAGCATTTGAAATTCTAAAAGAATTTTCAATTTATTCTGATAATAAATCCAGCAGAAAAAAAGTAGAAAAAAAAATTGCAAAACTTCAAACACTAATATAAATTAATTTTTTTTTGTTTTTTTGAGATCTATTTACTAATTCTTAATAACAATTCTTTTTTTATTTTAATTTTTAGTCATTAAAATTAATAAAAAAAAACACTTTAGAATACTTAGGAAAAAGGAAAAATTTTAGTGTGGTCGATTAAAAATAACTCGAGCGTCTGAAGAAGAGAATGTTCAAGAGGAAACGGAAGAGAAAATTGAAAAAGGGTTAGAAATTGGGTCAGAACAATTCGTTCTCAACTGGAAATATAAGGATATTAGTAAAGAACTTACATACGACATTAAAAAATGTATAGGTTGTAGTTTATGTAAACTTGTATGTCCCGTTGATGCGATTGAGCTTGGACCAATTCCAGAAATAGCTCAAAACATTTTAGATGATTCTAATCCTAAACTTTTAATTGACCATGAAAAATGTTGCTATTGCATGTTATGTGCTATTGTCTGTCCAACCGACGCTTTTCATGAAAATTTTGAACCTGAAGGGCAAATTGACCTTGATGAATTTCCTACAATAGGCAAATTTTACAAAATCGATGAGGATAAATGTGTTGAAGATCTTAATAACGAGATTTGTCAATTATGTTTAAAGGTGCGAGATAGAAACAGCGTAAAAGAATATTACAGAATTGAAAAAGAGTGTCCCACTCAATGTTTTCATATCGATTCTCCTATAGAGGGAGAAGTAATTATCAAAAAAAATATGTTGTGGAAGTGTGACCCCCAAGGTTGTAAAGCTTGTGTTAATCTGTGCCCCACAGAATCTTTTTTTATTCCAGAAAGCGCCGAAGATGTCATGAAATATGGAAAAATTGCGTGTAATGAAGAAGCATGCTTTTACTGTGGTGCTTGCGAGAATTCATGCCCTGATGATTTAATCTTAGTCGAAAGAAAAAATATCGTTATAGAGGACCCAAAAAAACAAGGAAATTATCCCTGGATTAAAGGATGGGTTAAAAACATTAAAGAAATCTTGAGAAAGAGACTAATAGAAGGAAAAGAACAGTTTAGTATTCCAATTATCGAAAAAGAAATTGAAAAGGTAAAAGAAAAAATAATAGAGTCAATACCTCAATTATCGGAAGAAGACCGTCGAAAATTGAATGAATTAAACGAAAAAATTCAAACTTTACTGAAATCTAAAAAAATTCGATATTGGATAAAAGATAAAAAAGTTGATAAAATCTTAAAAGAATTAAGAAAGCAACTACAGTAAAAAGAAAATAATTTATTTATTCTCTTCATATAATGATGGTAAAAAATTTGTAAATTCACTTATCTCTTCTATATTATGCTTACGCAGAGCTTTTAAAAACCATCGAGGAGTTTTTGAGGGTAACCGAAATATTGTACGTAATCGCGTCCCATCATCAATAGACTCATATTCATGTAATATCCAACTGAGAGGTTTATCATTGTTATCAAGGACACTCCCTGCCAATACATGGCTGTAGGTTGCTTTTATGGGTATTGAACTTGGGTCTTCCCAACGAATCCTTAACATGGTGGGAACTTTTACAGTTTCTATGACACGTTGGATTGCACCAACATGCCCATTTTCGGGAGATTTTTCCCATTGAAATGAAATGTGATCTTTAGGATGCCATAATTTATAGCGCTCTGTAGTATTAATGTGATCCCACCACCAATCAATCATTTCTGCAGTAACACCTTGTAATTCGTGATCCACAATCAAATCAACTGTTTCAGAGTTTGATGCACTAGCGATCTCTTCCATTACTCGAAATGACTCTCTACTCATCTCTTCTATCTTTTCTTGATCTTCCTTTAACATTATTCCTAAATCATTTAATTATTTATTTATAATATGTCAAATATAATAGTACTTAAATTAATTTACTTCATATTATAATTTATAACTTATTTTAATGAGGTTTAATAAATGATTTTAGAAAAATTAAATGAGTGGCCATCTCCAAAAATTACTAAGCATTTACTAATTTTTAGCATAATATTAACTATTATCGTGTATCCAATTATGGCATATTTCTTTATATTATCAAAATACCCTGTTGGATTCATAGAAAGTCAATTATCGTTCAGTGGCTCCGTATTAAAAGGACATTATAAAATAACTAACATAAACTATTATAGAATTATGCAAATTTTAGATTACGCATATATGGTTTCTTACGGAACTTTTTCTTTTAGTTTAGCTTTAATTATTTCTCGAAAATTTGAGAATGACTCATTTTGGAGTAATTCGGGTCATTTAATAAGCATTTTAGGTATTTTGGCTGCTTGTTGTGATGCGATTGAAAATGCTTTTATATTAGCTATGCTTACAGACCCTTCAGGCTTCCCAGATATATGGGCTATAACACATAGCTGTTTTGCCCTCGTGAAGTATATTTTATTATTTACATGTATTGGTTGGGCAATTGTGGCTGCTATTAATCTTTTGATCAAGAAAAGATCCTCTTAAATCTCATTTTTTTATTTCTATTCCTTTTTTTTAAAAAGAGAATTGTTTAAATAATTTTTTATATAATTATAGTGCTTAAATTAATTTTCAATCAGAATTAATAGGAAATATCAGAATGATTCTAAAACTAATTATTAAGAATAATAAAAAAACAGGAAAAAATGATTTAAAGGCATGCATTCAAAAAAATAAAGATTTTGACAATGAAATCAAACAAATTTTTCAATTTTTTAAAGACAACATTAAAATCTCTGCTAAGAGAAGATTTTATAATTATTATAAAGTCAATTCGGATAATCCTGCGATTATGATGTCGCTATTCTCGACTGTCCTCGATTTAATACCTGATATTTATTTTAATTCCGAAGAAACTAAAGATTAGAATCATGAAAATGGGAGGAGGGGGATTCGAACCCCCGGCCTCCTGGTGTTTTGCTCCAACCTTTCTGTTTGAAGTCCCAAACCAGGAATCATACCAAGCTAGACCACCCTCCCGAGGAGGATCTATAAATAATAATAATTATACAATTCAAAAGTTAATCTTATTTTTTCAATTTTGCTTTTTTTGAATAATTGTAAAAAAATATTTCATAACTTACATTTTCATAGTTTGAATAATTGAATTGAAAACAAATACATATTTATGTTTTAATTTTGAAAAAAGTAATTTATCTTCAAAAAATTGGCGATGTGGATGACATCGTTCTGAAGAAATTAAAAAAGAATTTGAAAAGAAGATTCTTTAATCATGTAGATTCCGTAGAGGTTTTAGAAAAAAAAATCTCTTTATCAAGTTTACAATATCATCCAGAAAAAAAACAATATGATGTCAGTTTTTTTTTAAATTGCTTGAAGAAATTCGTGAAAAATAAGAACCAATTCCGAACTTTGGCCATTATTGATAAAGATATTTATACGAATGATTATAACTTCATTTTTGGTAGAGCTCACTATCCTTCAAATGAATTCTTAAAAACTAATGGTGTTGCGTTAATATCAATATATCGTCTCAGAGAGAGTTTTTATGGAAGATCAGAAAATAAAAGATTATTTAAATCCAGAATATTAAAAGAAGCTATTCATGAAATAGGACACACATTTAATATTAAGCATTGTAAAAAATACTGTGTCATGCAATATTCAAGCTCTTTAGATGAAGCAGATAGAAAGCCACTCAACTTTTGCAAATCATGTCTAAAAGAGATTGATGTTTTTTTAAATAATATATCTGTTTAGTTTTAGCGGTTTTTTCTTTCTATTCAATATTTCTCCTTAAATTTTTCATAAAGAGATTCCGCTAATTGCAATATTTTTTTATAATTTTTTACTAATTTTATCAAATCTTCAGGAATCTTATTTAAACCATAATATGCACCAACTAAGCTACCACCGATTGCTCCAATCGTGTCGCTATCTCCACCAGCAGTAGATAATTCAAAGATAGATTCTTTAAATGATGATTTCATTTTTTTTAGAAATATAAAAATTGCACAGGCAACTGTACTTAACGTGTAAGGATGTACAAATGCTTTACCTAAAAATTGTTCAATAAAATAGGGTGATTTCACTCCTACCTGAGAAAACTTAATTAGACCAGCTTCTACTGATAAATCAAGATTGCGCCTTATTTTTTTTAAAATCTCAATAAATTCCTCCCAAATCTCCATATCAGAACCAGAAATGAAGGATATTAATACATTAAAAAAATCTTCAATTGAAAAATGCATTTCTGATCCTCTTTCTATTAGATAAGCAATTGCTCTGGCGATTACAACAGCACCAGCAGATGCAGCTGGATGGGAATGTGTAATAATACTTGAACGTATCGCATTTATTTTTAAATCTTCTAGATCTTTACAATAAAATAATCCTATTGGAGCTACACGCATAGCTGTTCCATTTCCTCCCGAATTTGAAGCCGCTTTTTCCCAAGGAATGCCATATTTTAATTTTTGAATTGATGAAAGACATCCGTAACCAGGTCCGATTGGTGGATCATCTAACCATTTTACATATTCTCGGATGAAATTATTAAAATTAAATCCACCTCCTTGAATTAGCGCTTCGGCTGTATGTATTGTGAGTTGTGTGTCGTCAGTATATGTAGTGAACAGACTTTTATTATTTTGAATAAACTCCTCAAATTTATTAAAACGAGAATAGATATCTGATCTTAATCTTCCTTCAAAAGGATGCCCTAGAGTATCACCGATAGCTACGGAGATGAGAGTACCTTGAAATTTGTTTAAATAATCAGCTTTCATTTTAAGGAATTAAGAAATATAGACTTAGTAAAATAATTGTTTTAAATTGATTTATTTTTTTTGAAATGAACTTTTTTAGTTAAATTCACTAAAATTTGTAATTTATAATACATTTTCAATTATTTTTAGGAATTTTACCATTGAAAATGGTTTTTCAATGAATTTAATGGCTCCAATGGACAGTGCTAGGTTTTTTACACTATTATCAGCACTTGCAAATATAATTTTTGAGTGATTGCTAATTTTTAGGATTTCCTTTGTCGCTTCAATCCCATTTTTAATAGGCATTCTATGATCCATTATTATTATGTCTGGTTTTACAAAAAATGATTCATACATCTTTACCCCCTCATCCCCATTATTCGCAATTCCCACAACTTGATGTCCTGAGGTGTTTAAAATCTTATTATATAATTTCTGTAGATATATATCATCTTCAATAATGAAAATGGTTGCCATTTCATTTTTCCTCTGGTAATATGATAATAAAATTACTACCTTGGGAATAATCCCCTTCAATGCTATCTTGAACTTTTATTTCACCATTAAAACTTTCGATCACTTTTTTTGTAAGTAGCAGCCCTAATCCTATTCCTGAAGGGAGTTTATATTTTAAATAATCTCTATATTCCCTATGGAATATTTCACTTTTCATGGAGTCAGGAATTCCAACACCATTATCAATAAATTCTATTTTTATTATGTTTTTTTCATCTTTTTCATCTTTTGACAATTTTGTATCAATCTTAATAATTTCATTGTTATTATGTTTCACAGCGTTAAATAAAAGATTTTCAAAAGCGTTTTTTAATAACTCATTTGCTATTACAAAATACTCGTTTTGTATTGATTCAGTCTTAATATTTATTTTTTTATTTGGAAAACTCTTTCTTACAAAATTTATTGCCTTTTTTAAAACTTCGTTAACTTTAATTGAAAATAGAGATTGTTCAAATTTTTCGATTGCTGATAGGTTCTGAACATTTGAGACTAACATAGTACCTCTTAAAATTTGTTGTTCAATTAAATCTTCAATATCCTCAAGTTCAAATTGCTTTTCAGGATCTTTTCTATATAATTTGTAGAG
>SDNM01000095.1 GCA_004524385.1 Promethearchaeota archaeon | reverse complement strand
CTGGAATTTGGAATAATTTAATAACTAAGAGATTGAAAGTAGATCATAAAACCACCTCTTATCATATAAAAAAATTGGCCGAGCTTGATTTAATCTATATAAAAAAGTCAGGCAGAAAAAAGAAAATATATCCCAATCTTGAATCAGATTACTTTATAAAAAAAAATCACAATGTTAACTCTTAACTATCTAAAGTTTTTAAATTATACTAGAGTTATTTTTTTTAAAAGAATGGATGCAAATAATATTAATATTTCAATAAGTTATACATAAAATTATGAAAAAGAAAGATCACGATAAACTTCCTATTGAAAATCAGAAGTTTCAAACCGTCAATTCAATACAGAATCATACATCTAGCTACATTAATGATAAATTAAAAGAATTAGAACTTGTTGCTGATGAATTAATTAAATTTGCCATGTGGAGATGGGAAAGAAATCCAAAAGAAAAAGATATCATCTTAAAAGAAACTGAAGATTGGTTAAATCAAAGAATTGGGCACGGATCTATAGGACCCGCAACAGCTGCCGCTGGACCACTATTAAGAGAAAAAACAGAGGAATTACGGGTATTATTTAAAAAAGATTTCTATAAATAAGTTAAGAATTTATTTTACATTATAATTGTTAAATTAATTATTATAAAACAAATAAATATTGAGCACATCTATTATGATAAATCCAAAAGACTTGTTAGATTTTTTGAAGGAAAGAAGAAGCATTCGAACCTATAAAGATACGCCCATTCCTGACGAAGAGATCGAAATGATTTTGGAAGCGGGGAGATCCTCTCCTTCAGCCTCTAATATACAACCATGGGAATTTATTGTCATAAAAAATAAAGAAATAATAAGTAGATTGGCAAGTATTGCCCCATATGGGCGTTTTATTAGTCAGGCTCCAGTGATTATAGCTATAGTAGGTAAAATCGATGAAAATCCTCAGTGGTATATACAAGACACTACCCTGGTCTCTATGCATATGATGCTAATGGCATGGGCTTTAGGTATTGGCACTTGTTGGGTTGGTTCTATCGATCGGGAAAAAGCGAAAACGATTTTAGGGGTTGCTGGATATGATTTTCTTTTAACTGTTTTACCAATGGGCTACATAAGAGGAGAAATCCCAAGACCAACTCCTAGAAAAGATATGGATAAAATTAAAAGAATAATTAAATAAATGTCTGTTGAAATAGTTATAATAGGAGATACTCATGCTCTTACTTTTGAAGAATTACCGAAGGAAATGCTGAAAGCTATACGAAGAGCAGACTATGTGATTCATGTAGGTGATTATACTTCTAAAAATGTCTTAGATGGTTTAATAAGACTCAAAGGGCAGCAATTTAAAGGAGTATATGGCAATAGCGATCCTCAAGCTATTAGAAATATGGTTCCATCTAAACAAATCCTTGATATAAAAGGAAAAAGGATAGGAATTACGCATCCAGCTATTGGAGGGCTTGAAAAATATACATTAAAAAGAACAATGACAAAATTCAGGAATAATAAGGTGGATGCCATCATTTATGGGCATACTCATGAACCAGATATTAAAAATAAGGGTAATATATTACTAATTAATCCAGGAAAAGGATATTTAGAAGATGGTCACTCAGCTTCATTCGGAATCATTACTATTGATAAGAAGATTAAGTCTAAAATCCAAGAAATTGGAGTTTAATCCCTTTAAAGGGATATTATAACATCGTCAAGTTCTTCAGGTGCCCGAGTGAGTTTCATATTTCCATCATCTGTTATTAATACACTGTCAGAGTGCCTAAAACCACCTATGCCAGGTATGTAGATCCCAGGTTCAATACTAACTACCATACCCGGTTCTAGTTTCCTATCATAACCTTCCGCAATATATGGTGCTTCGTGACCTGTGATTCCTAATCCATGCCCCGTGCGGTGGATGATATAATCACCATATCCCCTATTAGTTATAAGCTTCCGCACTGCCTTATCAATCTCACTCATTATAATCCCCGGCTTTGCGAGTTCATATGCTAAAGCCCTGGCTTCAAGCATGACTTCGAATGGAGACTTTGCTTTCTCAGGAATAAATCCTAAAAAAAAAGTTCTTTCAACCTCTACTCCGTACCCATCTATTTGACCACTCACAATTGAAACATGAGGTCCTCCATCTTCCATCTCTTGAAAAATTGTTGGAACTTTATGAGGATCGTGAGAGATTTTTGGTGGCCAAACAGCTCCTACCACTCTAGTAACTATCATATTGGCATTAGGAAGATCTGCTATTATTTTCTTTATCATTGCGCCTGTGGTTTCTTGGTATATAGCAAATTCTAATACTCCAGGCCTACACACCTTTAACAAGACTTTATGACCCTTATTTACTACGCGGCAGGCATGAATAGTTCGCCCAATCTCATAATCAGATTTTATAAGGCGCACCTCTTCGATAATATCGGTTACGATTTTTTTTCCGGGCGTTTTTTCAGCGATTCCAATAGGCATAGCTGATTCTATTCCGACACGGGCGTCATCCTCAATCAGAGTGCTATAATAGTCATACCAATTCTTACCCTCAGGAGCAGGAAACTCATAATAGCTCATATAATCTAATTCGCATCGAGCTCGTGTCTCAACATGAACTTTTTCTAATAGGGGGACCATCATTTTTGGAATGCCCGCATTTGGTATTACTAAAATAAAAGGCCGCTCATGTACATAATTAGCAAAATTGGTAAGATAATATATATTTACTGGATCGAATGAGATATAATAATCTAAATTTTGTTGGGCCATTAAAATCCTTAGCTTTTCTAAGCGGTTAGATAATTCTTCTTGGCTTGGTGGTGTAGTGATAGACTTAAGTTTACTCATTATTTCTTATTTCCTCCTATTACTAGAATATTGATTAATAATATTACCAAGTATTTATTAAATATTTCTTATATATAACGAAGAGAAATAAAATATTAACAATCTTAAAATAATTATTTTAATTTGTTGTATTTATATGATTAATGAGGTTGAATTAAGCGAAACAGGGCACCTCTCTGGTATCCTTGGAACTTTTGCTATATGCGTAGCGTTTTTGTTAGGTATAATTGTTTTATATAAAGCTATTAAATTAAAACAAAAGATGCTTTTTTATTTCTTTTTAACAGTCTTTTTTACAATCAGTCCGTGGTACTCTTCTGGATTTGGCTATATTTTTTTATTAATTACTAAAAGTAATCTTGATTATCGGTTTTATGTTTTGCTCGGAACGATTTTTATTCCCATTGCCATCCTTGCGTGGCTAACAATATACATGACAGTTATATTCCCCAAAAAAAAGAATTTTATTCTGATTTCTTATGCCATCTTTTCAATTTTCTTTTACATTTATCTAATTTTATTCCTTTACACTGTTCCAGGAGCTCCAATAGAGAGCATGGTTGGAATTAAAAGAACTCCTATTGATATTGAATATAGAGGTTTTGTTTTTATTTATCTGGGATTAATGATAGCAACTGCTGTTCTTACAGGTATCCATTTTTCCATTATTTCTTTAAAATCAGATACAATTGAAGTTAAATGGAAAGGTAGATTTTTATTAAGCGCTTTCATTTCTTTTGGAATTGGAGCGATCGCAGATGGTCTACTCAATTTATCTCTCCTTTTTTTATTAATTTTCAGAGTGATCTTACTGGTTTCAGCAAGCCTTTTTTATATAGGGTTTATAATGCCAAAGTGGATGAAAAAAATCATTAAGATATAAAAATCAGTAAAAACTTAACCACATTTTCTCTCGAATTATATGGATTTATTATGATATTGATTTCATTAATTTGATAAATTCCTGAAAATTTATTTTATCATCTCCATCCATATCTACTTCTTTCAGCATGGCTCTAATCTGCATCTCATTTAAACTTTCACCTACTTCTTTCATAATACGTTTCAGTTCATCTAAAGTAACATATTTATCTCCATCGCAATCACATATATTAAAGGCCTCTATTAGTTTTTCTTCTTGGTCTTTAAAATGTATGTATTTCTTATATAAGCTCAAGAACTCATGGAACGTAATATATCCATCTTGATTCAAATCATTATCATTCAATATTTCTAAGAGCTCTTTTTCTGTAAAATGATGTCCAAGTGCTTCATAAATATTTCCTAATTCATTGATAGTGATAGATCCACTTTTATCTTCATCAAACAAGGCAAATTGCTCTCTTATATTATGTAATTCTTCATCTCCAATTTCAAACAACATTTTTTAAACCTCTCTTCAGTTATAATTTTCAATATTTTTTTTTAATAACTCTTAGCAAGATAAACTGTACAGGAGGCAGGTTCTCCACAAATTATACAGCTTGCAAATTCATGTTTCTCTTCATCCACACGTTTTCCTCGTACAAAAGCTCCAATTTCTTTTTCAACAACTTCAGCACATCTAATCCCTTTATTATCTATAGAGCAAAAACCACAACACACAATCTTACCATTTTCTATTGCTTCCATAGCTGAATCTTTTTCATAACATAATTCTATTTGAGATTCGAAATCTAACATCTTTTTTTCTTTAATTTCTTTTGTATAATTTTCAGCCATGTTTTCTATAAATGATTCAATTTCCTTATTTTTTATATTGAATTTTTGGCCATCATGTCTTTTTACTATGACTACTTGATTATTTGCAACATCCTTAGGTCCAATTTCAATTCTGAATGGTACTCCTTTCATTTCCCAGTAATAGAATTTACTACCGGGAGAGTCATCAGAATTATCCAGTTTTACTATGTATTTATCTCTAATTCTCTCGTAAACTTCTTTACATTTTTCTAAAACAATCTTCTCTTTTCCTTTAATTAATATTGGAACTATAACAATTTGAATTGGTGCTAAATCGAATGGTAAAATTAATCCCTTATCATCTCCTAAATACGCAATCATCGCACCATAGATTCTACTTATGGCAGGACCATAGCAAGTTTGATACCCATACTTTTCATTTCCATCTTTATCAACAAATTTAACATTGAATGGCTTAGAAAAGTTCTGACCAAGAAGGTGAGTAGAAGGGAGTTGTAATACTTTTCCAGATCCCATGAGAGCATCGGCTGCGTAAGTATTAATCGCACCCGCAAATTTGTCCCATTGAGGACGCTCAAAAAAGATGATTGGAATACAGAATTCATCTTGAAGCATTTGATAGGTCATTTTCATATCTTCATGCACTTGCACCATAGCATCCTCTTCTGTGGCAAAAACATCATGGGCTTCTATCCAATGAAATTCTCTCCCTCTAAAAAATGGACGCGTCATTTTCCCTTCATAACGCCATACCTGACATGATTGATATCTTTTAAATGGCAAATCTTTATAACTTCGAATCCAAATACTATACATTGGATAAAGAGCAGTTTCACTCGTGGGGCGAAGTGCTAATTTTTCGCTTAAAGGACCTGAGCTTCCTGCTTCAGTAACCCAAAACACTTCTGGTGCAAATCCTTCCACATGGGCAGCTTCTAACATAAGATTACTTTCGGGAATTAAAGAAGGCATTGTGAGTGGTAAGTGCCCATTTTTTTCCAGAAGCTCCTCGTATTTTCTATACATCTTTCGAATACTAATGGTAGCCCAAGGTCTATAACACACAAATCCTTTTACATTATATCTAATATCCGCCAGCTCGGCTTTCTCAATTATTTCAGTATACCACGCAGAAAAATCCTCGTCTTTCGAAACTGTAATTCCCGTTATTGGCGCTTCTTTTTTCTTTTTTGCCATAACAATCAACAAATAAAATATTTCAAAAATTATTAATTTTTCTCTTAATTAAATCGTTTATGAGTAAACAATTAATAACCGATGAATCTCGAACTTCCTATATAAATAGATTTAAAAAAATGCAGGAGTTAGGATTCACTGAAAAAGGAGATGAATTATTTAGATCAAGACTGGTTGCTGAAGCTGAACAAGTAGATAATTTACATGTTAAATCTAAAATCGGTGAATTTGAAATAGAGAATGATGCACCAGAAGCATTAGGCGGGAGTAACGCAGCTCCAGCGCCAATGCCAATGTTGTTAGCAACCATAGCAAACTGCCTTGAAATTACAGCACTATTATATTTTTCGTTCTTAAAAGTTAATGTAGATTCAATTAAAGTAAGAGTAGAAGCAACTTTTGATAAAAGATGTGTCCTGCCAAATAAAGAAGCTCCATTACCAGGTTTTTATGATATAAACTATGTTTGGTATATAGAATCAAAAGAAAAATTACGAAGGATTGAAAACGTATTGGAAAAAGTTGAGAAATTTTGCCCTGTGAAAGGGACTTTAACAAGGAATCATGATTTTAAACAAAAAATAGTCTTAGTATAACGTTGAATAAAAAAAATTAAATTAAACCTCATCTGGAAGTAATT
>SDNM01000094.1 GCA_004524385.1 Promethearchaeota archaeon | reverse complement strand
TCTTATTTGTTTGTTTTATCTCTTTTATATAGAAACGACTGGAAATTCAAGGAAAAATGAATAAAATAATTAAATGATTGAACCACTATGGTTCAATTTCTCTAAGTAATAACAACTTATTAGATAATACCTTTCTTTTTCAGAATTTTATCTTTATAATCTAATAATCGATAAAATATCTCGGATAATAATAAAATAGATATGAACGCCACTATATATTCCCAAAAAGGAGGGCGGAAAGAGATAAAAACTATAACGGCAGAATGCGCCAGATACATTGGCAAAACTCGATCTCCCATTTTAATTATCGCTTTTTTAGTCTTAGTGTCAGCCAAACTTAGAGATTTTCCTTTTTCGGATATATTCTTTCCATATAAAATGCCCCAACAAAATTCCCCTAACCAAGCAAATGGATGAGTATATGCATACCCAGTTAGTCCTATAATAATTAAAAAGATTTTCAGCGAAAAACCAAAAAGAATCAATATATAAATATATTTTTTATTATTTTCCATTAATCTTCGAATAAATGGATATATTACCGCTAACCAGAATACTGCAGCAATGAACCAACCTTCAGGCCATATATCACCTCCAGGCGATATGAAGAATAAACTCCAGATATTTGTTAAATCAAGAATAATTGAAATAGGTGTAAGCTTCATTGGATAACATACTATAACTTTTGCAATAAATACAGTAAATAATGCAAGGTAATAACTAGGATAAAGACGTAGGAATCTTTTCTTTATATGCTCAACGTATGCTTCTTTTGTTAAAGAATCTTCAAAATAATTTCTAATACCATAAACAAAGCCAGAGAAAAAAATTAAAATACCCATACAAAATGCTATTGGTAAGAAAATAGAGAGAAAGTTCAAATCATTTTTTATAGCTAATAGAAATGTAACTATATTTCTTTTACCTAACCATATGGCATATAAATATATGTGAGCTGCTATAACAGCTAACATTATTACTATTCGGATTGCCTCTACTCGATAATCAAAGGACTTGTTGTCTGATTCTCTTTTCAAACTCATTTTTTCTCTAAATAATTATTAAATAGTCCTCATTGTGGATTATTTCTTTATTTAATTTCCTGCACAGCCTTAACCATATTAGTTAACTTTCCTAGAGCTATTTTATAACCATCTTTTTCGCCAAAAGTGTTTTTTAAGGGAGAGAATCCGCAATCTGGTTTAATAACTAAATTCTCCTTGCCGTATAAATCAATTGCTTTTTTAATATATTTCTTAAGAAACTCAATTTTCTCCACATAGTCCTCTATTTCACCATTTTTCATGGGAGCTACTTTAGTTTGTACTGTACCTATAGCTAAATATTTGTCGGTATTCTCGAAATGGCTTTTTTCAAATATTCTAAAGTTACTTTCATTATCAATGAACTCGTGATCCATCACCTTTACATCAGTTTGTAAAAGTAAATCACGTAATTTTGGACTGATTTTGCCACAGCAATGCACAGATGATAAGTCTTTTATCCCGGAGAGAGCCTTATTAAGTGTTTCCACAATAAAATCTTCTGTGTGGAACCAAACCTTTCTTCCTACTAAAAGTCCTAATATTGGTTCGTCCATAGAAATGATATTTATACCCATATCGCTATATGCTTTTCCTATTTTCTTCATAATCTCAGCAAGTTTATCCACAATCCATCCTTCCATTATTGCTCTTGCTTCTTTAAAAATCACAGGAGTTATTCCTTCAGCAAGCTTATCTTTTAAAATAATTTCACTCGCTAAAGTAAAAGGGCCTGTTAAACATGCTTTGGTACCTTTTATTAGACTTTTAAGCTCAGGATGTTCATTCAGAAAATCAACCATAAATTGTCCATATTCTAAGGCAACAGACTTATCTGGAATCCTAAAATCATCATTTAAAAAGAACTTTTCATCAATTTCATCTAATGGGTCAATGAATTTAGCTAACGGTGATAAGAATTGATAATTCATTCCAATAAGTTGAGGATAGCATGGGTAATCAATTCCAATATTAATCTCATCATTGAATGCTTTTTTCATGTTTTCCTCATTATTACTCAAGGGAAAACTACCAACAACTGTAGTAAACAATCCTTCTTTTACCATAAAATAAATAATAATTAATAATTTTTAAAACTCGTAGAAAAAAATAAAATACAGAAGTTTGGATTGCTTTTTTAAGGTAAATTGTCTTTTAAGAATAATATCCTTTTTTATTAAATCTTCTTCTTAAAGACTTATCATTTTTAACCTTGTTAGTTAACGATTTGATTTTTTTTTCGATTAAGTATACTTCTTTTTGTAGATTTTTGAATGTCTTGAAATACATTGCTTGTTCAATTATACCTTCATTGAATTTGGCATCAAGTTTTTTTATTGTTTCCTTTAAACTAAATCTTTCCTTCTTAAAGTCGATTAATTTATTGTAAAGCTTTTTATCAAATTCAAATAAATGCTCGTCATCGTATAAGATGTTGTCTATTGAAGGTTCTTCATGGTTAAATAGATCATATAAATGATTTTTATGAAAATCATTAAATGAATGATAATTATTATCGTGAAAGGGTGGATTAAAATCCCTATAATTACTTCTTTCGAAGTCCCCTCTTAATCCATGTGTAGCAGGTGGAAATTGCTGATCAAACTTTTGGACTTTTTCCAATCTTTTCATCAAGATATTTCTTTCATCAACGTCGCGAAATCTTCCGTTATATTGATGATTATCCATAGGTCGGAAATTTTGATGCATGTAAGGGTTATAGATATTTCTATAATAATTATGATCTTCTGGAATTGGTGATTGAGAATTAATATCACTATACAAAGTTGATTCTTCGGCTGGATTATTCATAGAATAATTGTTATATCCTTTTTGGGGCCAATATTGCGGATAATTTAGTGAATTATTGAAATAAGGTTCCTCATCTTTATTTTTGTTGTTTATTATATTTTGATTTATTTGACATTTTATACTAAAAAATGAATGGATGTTTTCTTCAATATATCTGACTAAATCGCTCAAATCTAAATCCATTTCATGAAGTTGTTTTGCTGAAACATTATCGTATATATCATTTTCTTGAAATGCCCTTGCTAAAAGAATATATTCCATTATTTTTGAAATTAAATTCGACGGAAATGAAAATTCATATTTTCCGTAATCGAATTGTATAAATAATTTTCTGAATAATTTTCCTTTATCCTTAATTTTAATTAAATCCTCAATAGGAGCTTTAAAAATTAAATCTTTTCTTTTCTTAATAAAACCAGATTCATGTACAAAAGATAAATCAAAGTTGGTAATAAATAAGATACCTTTACTTTTCCTGAATCTTTTTTGAGGATCTAATCCATTCATAAGTGTAGTTTTGACTGCATAAATTGGCTTCTCTCTCTCTGCTAAATTTAGAAATTGCTGGTTTGGTAAAAAAATCTTAGTTATTTTATCAATGAATTGTAAATTTTTTTGGAAATACTCTAATTTTTCATCAATTTCTTTTATATTTTTATTAACGAAATTATTAATAGAATCCTGATTTTGAGATACACTTTCTAAAATACTCTCTATTATCCTTATATTTGAATTAGGCTGATTATAAATATCAAAAAAATATTGCTTATTCAGTGCTAAATGACGGAAGTGTGCTTTGATTTTTTCTAGTAAATTCTCTTTTATATAGACAATTTGATTAAAAATAGCTAACAAATCTGATTCCATTTTGGGATAATGAAAACATCTTATTGGGGGGCTTCTCGCATTTTTTATCTTATGTCTTATTAAATATAATTTGTTAATTATATCCTTGTCCGGTATAAACGAGCGAGATAATTTAATTAATTCTAAAAATTTCTGTTCTAGTTCTTCTTTTTTTTCGTAAATATTAAGAACTTTATGAGAATGACACTTTGGGCAGGATTTAAAATGTTGAGTATTTTTAAGCACGTTTTCTCTTCCGCATTCCTTACATACTTTTTTTCCCTCTTTTTCGTCATATTTAACATCCTTAGAACCGCAATCTTGGCATACAAAATCCTCTATGAAATCATCGCGCAAACAGTCAGAACAGCATGATATGCCACAATCTTCGCAATAAAATAAAACATTCATTTCTCTGTTGCAAAATCGACACAATTGCTTACTTTTTTGGTCTAACATTTTAATTTTTAATCCTAACCTAAATTTAATGAGAATTTAGTTTTAACAAAAATAAAAGATATAATTTAGTTCAAAAATGAGTATGTTATTTGTGTATTATCTCTGAAATAAAAAAAAATAGATTTTTAAGTGGATTTTCTCTATTAAATACGCAAGGGGAGGGATTCGAACCCTCGAACGACATTATATCATTATTGGGATAGCAACCCAACGCACTCGACCACTATGCGACCCTTGCTTATATTGGCGCGACGGGTAGGATTTGAACCTACGGTGGTGCTGAACCACTCCCACTCTCAAGGCGGGCACGATCGACCAGGCTCTGTCACCGTCGCTTATTTTTATATATACGGGAATGCGGATTTGAACCGCAGGACCTCCTGTGAGGGGTGAGCTTTGAATTCACTGCCTTTACCACTCAGCCATTCCCGCTTAGTTTTTATACGGGAAGACGGATTCGAACCGTCGAGCACTATTGCCATAGATTTTAAGTCTACTGCCTTACCACTTGGCTATTCCCGTCTATTTGTAGATATGCCGATGGCAGGACTTGAACCTGCAATACACTTAGCACTGATTCCTAAAACCAGCCCCTTAACCAATTCGGGCACATCGGCAGGATTTTATAGATGGGCTGGAGGGGATTTGAACCCCCGACCTCCGGGTTAAAAGCCCGTTGCGCTACCTGCTACGCCACCAGCCCATTATTGATAGGAGTGGAGAGGATTGAACTCTCGACCACTGCGTTATAAGCACAGGGCTCTACCAATAACTAAGCTACACTCCTATTGATACACCCGGTAGGATTCGAACCTACATCCCCTCGCTTCGAAGGCGAGTGTCCTCTCTATTAGACCACGGGTGTGAAGTTTGGTATGGGTGTGTGGATTTGAACCACAATCCATGACTTATGAGACCATAATTCTTACCAGATTAAACTACGCCCGTATAAGTAATGGGGTTGGAAGGATTTGAACCCCCGATCTTTGGTTTTGGAGACCATTGCTCTAAACCGCTAAGCTACAACCCCATAATTAATGAGGGTGGTAGGATTCGAACCTACGACCTTTAGATTAGAAGTCTAACACCTTGTCCGCTAGGCTACACCCTCATAATTAATAGGAGAGGTCGGATTTGAACCGACGTAGTCTTCCTCGTAAGGGAAGTTCCATAACTATGCTAGGAGACTCTCCTTAGATAAGGGGCATAGAGGGATTTGAACCCTCAATCCTACGATTAAGAGTCGCATGCTTTCCCTAACTAAGCCATATGCCCATAGATTTAGCAATATGGTAGGAGTGGAGAGATTTGAACTCTCGAACCTATAGTTTATCAGACTATCGCTCATTCCAGGCTGAGCTACACTCCTATTATTAGAAATTGAAT
This sequence comes from Promethearchaeota archaeon, assembly GCA_004524385.1. GTDB lineage: Archaea > Asgardarchaeota > Lokiarchaeia > Sigyniarchaeales > SOKP01 > LW40-45. Next base: position 882 of record SDNM01000094.1, on the reverse strand, counting down.
TTAATTTATGATAGCAAGAGTGGGATCAGAGTGACTTGAACACTCGCCCCAAGATCTTCATTCTTGTGCTCTCCCAGTTGAGCTATGATCCCTAAAATTTCCTCTGATTTTTTGAATTCTACCTTTGGTCATTCTTAAATGACAATTTTTCCATTTTTTTTTAATTTTTCACCTCATTTTTTATATTTAACGCCTCCAGTAGGAATCGAACCTACACCGCCCGATTAACAGTCGGAGATGCTACCTATTAACACTATAGAGGCATGTTTGAAGTTGTTGAAGTAAGTTAAAAGAAACAGTATAATGCAAAAGCTAAGAACTATGAGAAGATCTTGGAAGAACAAAAGATTAGTAAGTGGATTGTCAGATTTAAGTAAAGAATTTACTGAAATAAACTGGAGGAGAGAAGATTATTGACGAGATTCACTCGCCACCTTTTCGATCTTAACTTAAATCTAAGTGAGTCCATATTACTATCATTAGTATTAATTAAGTATTTAAATCTTTTGTTTAAATGGCTGAAACGATCAAAATGGGAAAGAAATGGGAAAGACAGTGAATGTGGGAAATGAGTGGGTAATTTTGAACGAAATATTTAAATATTTAATTTGTGTTATTATAAATACAATGAGACGTGCAAAAGTGGCAACAACCACCTACCAGGATATGGGCGCCCCCGAGCAGGGGCAATATGATAGCGAATGCTATCACCAATGAAAAAATTTACCCGTCTCTATTGATTTCCTTGTTCTTTCCTTAGTTTTCTAACCTTCATCACCATTTTCTATATACTTTTTAATGCATTTGTCACGTTATTTATTTTTTCAGAAACGGGGTAAATGCTTCATAATGAGGGACTGTGTAGTGTAATGGCTTGCATTG
>SDNM01000093.1 GCA_004524385.1 Promethearchaeota archaeon | reverse complement strand
TTCCATAGTGAATGTAAGTAATAACGAGTTTCCTCTAAACTCGTTTGTTGTACTAGTCCCTAATAAGGCAAAAATTCTTCCAAGACAACGTGTACAAATGTAGTACTTTTGATATATCTCTAAAACTTTATCGTAAATGGTCATCTCTTCACTTATTATAGTAAGAGATTCTTTTTTTTATTATTGATTTTAATTGTTGAGAGAAACGGTTATTAAAAAGATTTTAAAATAATTTATTTTTTTATAACTTAATTAAAAACATATGAATTAAGATATTTTAAATAAATTTATATTCCTACAATAGTACTAAACTTGATTAAGTGTTGTAATATGGCAAAGAAAAAAGGAAAGGCAGAAAGTAGCCGAGTAACCGGACACGTGAAAAATTAAATCGATCTCCGATTAGCATAATATGAAAACAAGCGTTTAATTCACTATGGTTCGATTACAAAAAAGGCTATGGATTTATTTCCGTAGATGACCGGGACGATATTTTTGTCCATTTTTCTAATGTTGAGATGGAGGGTTTTAAGAAGTTAGATATGGGAGACACAGTTGAATTTGAAATTCAAGAAAATTCAACGAAAGGAAAAGGACCTGAAGCATTAAAAGTAAAAATACTTGTGAAAGATCGTCGATATTAGAGAATTTAAATTTTTGAATTTTTTAAATCTCTTTTATTTTAATTTTACTTAATCTACGATAATTTTTATTTAAAAAATAGAATATTAAATATCTAAAAAACGATTTAAAATTTAATCTTCTTCGTCCCAACCAAGATCTTTTAAAACTGAATCTAAAGCTTCAGATTCTTCTTCTAAAATAAATTCAGTTTCATATTCTGTAGCTGCAAATTCTGATTCAAAATCTGGGGGAGATAGAGCATCAAGAGAAGGTAATTGATCGAGAGGTGGTAATTCTTCCTTCACAGGTTCGGCAGCTACTTCTTCTGTAGCTACTTCTTGAGAGGGTGCTTCTTGAGCGGCTTGTTCATCAACATCCATAGGAGTATAATCATCAAGTGGAATAGGTGGTACCTCATCTTTATATGTTTTAAATTCGCTTTTAGTATCTTGTTCAATTTCATCAAGAGTTGCTTCGGGGATGGATATAGTTTCACCCTCGTCTTCAACTTTAACCAACATCGATTTGGGAATAGAAACAATATTATTAGTTTCTAACTCTTCTACATCTTCAATACCCATTGCTTCCTTTTCTTCTTCCTCCCAGTCGTCCAAATAGTTTAATAATTCGTCCATGGCTGCTTTATCGTCCGCGATAGAAGGTACAACATTTGAAACTTCTTGAGCTTCTTCCTCTACTCTTTTTTGTTCTATTTTTTGTAATTCTTCCTCTTGATGTAAAAGTGATTTTTCACTAATTTCGCCTCCAGAAATTATAATTTTCAGTTTTTTTGACAATTCTCGGAGATATCCTAAATAATAGCCTATACGATAAGGGGCACTCAAACCACCAAATACGATATAGTTTTCGTTTATTGCCATTAAAATACTATATCCCGCAGCGTTATGTAAAAGAATTTCCATCAATGAACCATGATTAGTTGCGTCCGAAAGCCTTACTCCTAAATCTATTAATGCCGTACTTGAAGCGGATGTTGTATCAGCATCTAATTCAAATGAAGTTGATGACGCAACCTTCAATCCGACCGTAGATAGGACTATTAAATTATCTAAATCTGTTTTGGCTTCCTCTATTTTTAAAGTAGCCATCAACTTCTCTCTTATATTATCCGATAATTCCTCTGATACGGCCATTCATTTTCACTCGAATGATTTCTGATGATTTTGTTTTGAAAAAAATTTCCTTATTATGTCAAATATGACAATCAATCTTAATATATTTACTTTATTTAATAAATTCTTTTATACTCATTTGATTTTGGGGTGATTTTACAATCTTTTTAAAATAATAACCCGATAAATCTACAATAATTTCTTCTATTTCTTTTAAAACTTCTTCAGCAGTCAAATTTTCTGTGTTAACAATAAAGATTTTGTTTTTTTCCTTTTTCTGTAAAAGAAATTGATTATAAAAAGAAATAATTTTCAATAAATATTCTTTTTCCTCCTCATTCCATTCTTTTCTTATTTTTTGTAGAGATCCTCTTCGAATTATTCTTTTTAATATTGTATCAGGTTCTGCAGTTAAGTAAATTATATAATCTTCTCTCCATTTAACTGAATTAAACATATCTAAGATAAGATTAAAGTCTTTTTCTTTTAAATTCAAGCTCTTTGAATATACTAAAACACATACGGGAGTTCTGTCTAAGATTATAATTCGCCCATTGTACTTAACGTCAAAATTCGATATATTTCGATTTCTTCTAATTAATTGTTGAAGAAAGTGAAGCTCGCTTCTGAAAGCAATTTGTTTATCATGAGAACCAAATGGAAAAGGAGGGATCTTTCGGTATCGTTCTGGGAAAAACTTAAATTTGGCGTTGTCTCCAACTTTTTTTTTAAAAAGAGTATAAATGGTTGTTTTACCAACCCCGTGAGGTCCTGCAATTGAAATTACAATGTTATCTTTAGAACCTTTATTTCGATAAATATTTTTACTCAATCTGTATTACTCCAGAAGAATTAAATTTTGTCGGATTAATTAATCGTATTAATTAGAGAAGTGGAAATAAATAATAACACTAGAGATATTAGATTTTTCGGATTATTAAATTTTTATATTCACAAAATAATTTTTTGAAATTAAAAGAAATATATCAGGATTATTATAATATTAAAATAAAGAATACTTGCGATAATTGTATTTAAAATATTTTTATTTATTTCATAAAGAATTCCGAGCAGCAAAAATACTAAAAAATTCTGAATAAAAAATATTATCCCTATAAAATAAGAAAATAAGATGTATATAAAAGAATAAACCAGTGCGATAATAATAATTACTTTTAATTTCCCCGCCACATCTTTTTCATCCTTTTCAAATCTTTCCTTTAATGTGTTGTGTAAAACGCCTCTAAATACTATTTCTGTTGAGATTGCTTGTAAACTTAGCATTATTGATAATAATATTATCCATAGAAAGCTAGCTTCTTTAATTGCTTTATTCTCCTGCGCGATATATTCACTAATATCAAAAAATCTTAAACCAATCTCAATAAGGAAGCTCGTTATTAAATCCGATACGTAATTTATTGCCACTAATGATAATCCCCCCACAATTCCAATAAGAATGGCTAATGCGATTTTTTTTGAATCAGAAGTAAAACCTAGTTTTTCACTTTTATGTTTATTAGAGTATATATACCATAAAGGATAAATCCCTAGAGCTATACCAGGTATTTGACTTATTAGAATCAAATTGATATTTATTTTCGATGTTGATTCTCCTATTTGGGTCCATATTAACGTAAATATAAATACCTGAACGATGACATATATAAATAGGCATAACATAAAAATATTTAGCCCTTCTTTCATATTCCAGGAATCTTTTTTTATTATTAATTCTTGTTCCGATTTCAGTTTTTTATCTTCAAAAATGAAACCAGGTTTAGCTTTTGTTGGTTTTAGGTATTCTGGGACAGGATCTAGAAGATTATTACATATAGGGCATTGTTCGAGAATAGTGGAAGTTATAATTGATCCGCAACCAGAACATTTGCGTGAGATTTCTTCTGATACGGAGGAAATTTTGTCCCTTTGAAGTTCTTCTACTCTTGGTTTACCCGGGATAATCAATTTGCCACAATTAGGACAATATGCCTGACCTTCTGTTTTTGCTCCACAATATACGCAATATTTTAATTTTTTTTCGTTTTCATTCGACATTATTTAAAAATAATCAACATAACTCTCTTTTGTTAATTATATTAATTTCAGAATTATATAATTTTTGATTATATGTCTTTAATCTTTTTTTTTAAATTTTTTTTAGTTATTGAGTAAATTTCCATTAAGAGTAGCCCGTGATAGTATGAAATTGAATCAAAATATCCCTCACCTTCTTCTATACCAGCTTGGACTAACGCTAATTGAGCATTAAGAGCCGATCTCATTAATAATTCAAGTCCATTATATATTAAATTCGGACTCCACATTCCGTGGATTGAATTCGACCACCACAATGGACAACTATATAATCCTCTATCATAAAAATATCTCGCAGTTTGATAATAGTTTGAGATTTCCCAATTCTTAGTAAGATCTAGTCTATCTGCTAATTCCATTAGATTATTTAAGCTCTTCAAAATTTTCCAGTAAAATTTATGAATATTATTTTCAGGATGGTTCCAAAGAGGGTAAGGAACTTTATCTTCGAGATCTTTAGGAGATGTACTCCAACTTGAATCTCTTGGATTTATTCTTTTATTATTGATTGGAAAATAGTTTTCTAATTCGGATATAAAAACAATCTTTATACGTTCATCCTTTTCGATTAGGTTTAGCGCTTTTCCTAAAAATGTTTTTTCATATTGCTTTACATGCCAGCCGAAAGTTTCACCATCCATCGCGGTTACGAGATATCTATCAATTTCCTCAGATTTCTCTATTTTAGAGTCTTTCTTTGGTAGGAAAATCTCCTTAATACTTATTAAAAACTCTTTAACTTTAATTTTCTTAAAGGAAATTTTATTGCTAATTATATCGTCGCGGAAAAACAGTTGAAGGCCATTCGGTGAACAATAAATCTTATCATAAGGCCAATTTTCTGGACATGCAATCCCACTCATTATGACCCATTTATAACCTAGCTCTCGAATAATATGGGTAACATTCAGGGATATTGCTAATTCAGGGGGAAAAAATCCGTTTCGCTGCCATATATTGCCAAATTCTTTTCTATTAATTTCTTCATTCATACCTATCTGATGATAGACTTCCTTTTTCGGAATTAGTGGCAAAATTGGATGATATTTTGCGGTTCCTACAATCTCAACCTTATTTTCTGAAACGAGATTTCTAAGTAATTCCATGGTATCGCCTAATCCAAATTCATAGAGGAGTTCAATTAGAATTCCATTAATATTTAGAGTGAATTTGGAATTATCATGCTCATCGATCATTGAAAAAAGTGGTTTATAGCATTCTTTATCAATCTTTTTCAAGATCTCAATTTCTTGGGTTGGCGGCTGATAAATGTGAAGTAAAGGGGCCCAATAGACAGTCATTATTAGTATTTTCTTGAAATATTATAATTAAAAGCCTATTCTTTATCAAAAAACTTTTTTATGATTATATCCATTTCACCATTAAGCCAGCACAATTCAGCATATGACAAATCAATAGTAAATATATCTTCAGCTTTTTTGCTAGTATCTCTTATAGAAAGAGGAGTTCCCATTTTTTTAGTTTTTTTCAATATTTTTTCGGCTAATAACCAACAGAGGTCGTTATATGATAAACCCGCTTGACTAATAAAATAAGCAGCAACTTGAACTTGCTCGTGGAAATCATCTTCTAATTCTCTTTCCTCTATATTTTCAGCTAGTTTTTCAAATTCATCAACTTTTTGTTGAATTTCTTCGTTCTCTTTTTCAAGAGGGATTTCTCTGTAGGTTAGCAATTGTTCTAACCATTTTTCTATATTCGACATTTAATCATCAATATTATTATTTAATTTATAATAGAAAAAACTTGATTTTTAGATTTTATTTCTCAATTATTGTTTCTTTAATAGCAGTGCCAAAATGAGTCGCTCCAGGTCCTATATGGACTAAAATTTCATCTCCAACTTTAATATCAACAACTGATTTAGCATTTCCATTGGCATCGACTAATCTAATAGTTTCAGCATTTTGACATATGCAACTTAATGGAACTGTTTTATCTCCCCTTGATGCTTCTAATTCAAATCGCAACATTGGTCTAGTCTCGATCTTTACACGTCCAATTGAAACAATCCGCGCTTCTCCTTTATTAGTCACTGCTAATACCTTCTTCCCCCCCTTTAATTCGCTCAAATAATTAGTACGATATATCTTATCAGGATCATAATTAGGGACTAAAATATATGCAGAGACATCTCCGGCATTTACCCGAAATGGGCGAGATGCTACAAATTGAGTTTCAAATACTTCGGCATGAACTAAGGCGAATCCCATTGCTGTACTCCCTATTAACATCCCTTCTCCTGATCGTAATAAAGATGCGGTATCTATACACACTCGTTCTGCTTCAGGGATATTGTCGATTTTAATCACTTTAGCTTCTGTTAATTCTATGGTAAAGGTTTCAAACATAAGATTTTTAAGATCTACTAAATCATTTGCATCTTTAGGCGTCATTAGTATGCCATCGACCCCAATCTCTAATGTTTTAAGCATCAATTCTGCTTCTTTTATATCCTCTACTTCTGCGATGAGGTCAGTTTCGTTATTATGCATTTCTGCGATAAGATTTTCAAAAGGAATGATTTTCCAATCTTTTGCAGATGCTATTATAAAGTCAACATTTCCTGTTT
>SDNM01000092.1 GCA_004524385.1 Promethearchaeota archaeon | reverse complement strand
GATCCTTCAAGACCTTCCTCAATTTGAGTCTTTTCTAATGATTGAGCTATCACAAAAAACTCAGAATTTAAAATAACATCTCCAGTTGAATTCAACGAAAAATTAAAGTAGTGATCCTTCCCACCTAAATTTCCGTCCCAATTATTTTGAAGATTAACGGTACCCGATACGGGACCTACAGCATCATCAACTTCTGTCCTTTCACCATTTGTAATATCATTTATACTTAAATTTATTTGGGATGGTTTAGGTAATGTTGAAATTTCTAATGATATATTATCAAAATACATTTCCAAATATCCCGTTGGATTAAAAGCTGAGGTTTGGCCATAATTTAATCCTAATAGTAAATTAATTTTTCCAGGGAGTTGAAAATTATATGCTGATGGAGAAATTGACCCGTTATAAGATTCCCAAGTGTTATTGGTTATATCAGTCATTTTTTTATATACATATTTATCAGTAGAATACCCCGAATTTTGGATTTCAAAAAAATTTTTTGTACCTCCTGTGGTAATTAACCAATCAGTATCTGTGTAAATATATCGATAATTAAAATTTAATTGCCAATCCTCAATTGGATTATGATTTCTTGGTATGGTGAATGTAAGGTTCCAATAGGACTGTACATCATCCCAGGCATCCTGGTAAGCTTCATCAAATCTAATATAAATGGAATCATTTGAATCGCTAATTGATCCATGCCATCCAAAGGTTACATTCTCACGAAAATTAGTATGATTGGTCCAAAGATTGGAATCAAATCCGGTATCAAAAGTATCATTAACCCATTGAGTATCATATTCATAAATATTCGATATATTACATGTTATCTCTGATGCATTCCATTCATTAGGGACTATAATATAAGCATTATCGTTATTGGAAACATTTATACCAAAATTTATAAAATTTCCTTCACCATATGCAGAAATATTTTGAGCTTTTCCAATACCAGAATATTCTGTTGGCGAAGATTGACTTAATTTTAAAATTGGTTTTTCTTCCTTTATTATTGGTTTTTCTTCATTGTCATTATTCTGGTCAGAATTAGTAAAAGTTAAATCACTATATGAGACAAAAAATGAAATGATTAGGATAAAACCGAAAATGAAAATAAAATATTTGGATAATTTAAATCTCATTAATAATCCTCCAATGTTTTATTCTAATATTATCTCTTAAATAAATGACTGCGCTAACCAAAAATAGAAATCCGAATAGAAAAATGCTAGTTTTATCATAATATTGATAGCTAGAAGCTTTTAAATTTTTCTTAACATCTCCAGCGTAAGAAATATTAACATTAGAATAAAAAGCTGAAGTAATTATTGAAAAAATTAAAACACTTAAAAAAAAAATTCTTTTTTTCATTGAACTCTTCAAATATCTTTAAATAATAGCTAGGCAAACATATGATTTTAATTATTTAAATTTTAATTCTATAATTCATAAATTATCTCATTTAAATTATGAAAAAAATGAAAAATCATTCTGATTGATGATCGATTATAAAAAAAAAGAAAAAAATGAATTTAACTCTTAAGTTTTTGGAGCAAGAAAGCAAAATTTTTTCCTAAATTTTTAAAAGTTTCAATTCCTTCCTTGTCTTTCTTGAAAGCTGCTGGATCCATTACATTAGGATTTACGCCTAAATTCCAATAGCTAGAACCGACAACAAACATTTCATTAATTAAGAAAAAGTAATTTATACTCGAGAAAACATGAGTTGCTCCTGCTCGCCTTACAGCGACTACTGCTGCGCCAACTTTATGTTTAAGAAGGTTCCCATTAACTTTGCTTACAAGACCCGCTCTTTCAATTAAAGCTTTCATTCTAGTAGAAGTATCAGCAAAAAATGTGGGAGAGCCTAATATGATCCCATCCGCTTCAAGTATTTTTTCAATATATTCATTCATTTTATCAGTTTTGACGGCACATCTCTTGTCTTTATTTTGTAAACATTGATAACAAGAGTTACATCCTTGGAGTTTATCCATACCAATCCAATTATAATCCACTTCAACACCAGCAGCCTTCAATTCGTCCATCACAATATTTAAACATTGATAGGTAACACCTTCCTTCCTAGGACTTCCATTAAATACAACTACATTCATTTCTAACATTCTCTCCTTTGTTTTAAGGGTTAATTTATAAAAACAATTTTATTGTTTATAAGCTTTTTTTTTATATATAAAGATTGGAATCAAGATTTATGGGAAATAATAGCAAAATTCAACCAGAACTACTTGTTCCAGCGCAAGATTGGAATACTTTAAAAATTATAAGAGGTTCAACGGACGCGGTTTATTTTGGAGTAGAAAATTATAATATGCGAGCAAAGGCTAGAAATTTTAAACAAGAAGAATTATTTGAAATTTCTGAATATTGCCATAATTCAAAACCAAGAATTAATGCATACTTATGTACTAACATTCTAATTTATGACTCAGAATTACAAGATTTAGAATCCTTAATTGCAGATGCTAAAGATGCTAATATCGATGCTATTATTGCGTACGATCTTGCTTCGATTAAAATTGCTAAAAGACATAATATGAACTTTCACGTATCTACGCAAGCAAATATCTCTAATATTGAATCTGCTAAATTTTATGAAGATTTAGGAGCTGAAAGAATAGTTCTCGCTCGGGAGTTATCTCTCAAACAAATCGCCGAAATAAAGGCGCACTTAAAAAAAACAAAGATTGAATGTTTTGTCCATGGTTCAATGTGTACCTCCATTTCCGGAAGATGCTATTTTTCGGCTACAATTACCGATTCTGAGGAATATTCTGCTAATCGAGGAAATTGTATTCAGCCATGTAGAAGAGAATGGAGGCTTGTTGACGATGAAAATAACGAATTTATTTACGATGGAAGGCTGTTTTTAAACGCAAAGGATCTTTGTATGATTGAATATATTCCGGAGTTAATAAATGCCAATATCGACGCATTTAAAATCGAAGGTCGGATGAAAGATCCTTTATATGTTAAGACTGTGACAGAATGCTATCGGGAAGCGATAGATTGTTATTTTAATGGAACCTACTCTGAAGACAAAGTTAAAAAGTGGTTAGAAAGTTTATCGAAAGTTTTTAATCGAGGGTTTCATACTGGTTTCTTTTTTCACAGACCCAACGTGGAAGATATTGAATTAGAGAAAAGAGGCAATGTTTCTCCTTACAAAAAACATTATATTGGTAAGATTTTATCTTTTCATAAAAAAAGCATGTCAGCTAATATTTTGGTTGAAAAAAGGGAATTCTTTTTAAAAGTAGGCGACCAAATTATTATTAGTAGAAAAGATTCATATAATATTGAAAACGTAAAAAAAATAATATTTAGAGGAGAAAAAGTTAAAAAAGTGATTAGAAGAATAAAAGATAATCCTATTAGAATTAATCTACCTCTAAATAAGGAATATTCATCGAACGATAAAATCTATATCGTTTCCAAGATTTAAATCTAAATATTTTAATTGAAAATGTTCTAATTGGGTATAATTAAAGATCAAGCATGAGTTTTAAGGAAAAGAGAAAAGATTTAGTTGAAAGCTTAATTAAAAAGAAAATTTTAACTAAGAAAGAAGTAATTGATGCGATGCTTAAAGTACCAAGAGAGAAATTTTTATCTGAAAAAGCGCAATCTTCAGCATATATGGACACTCCCTTATCAATCGGGTTAGGGCAGACTATTAGCGCCCCTCATATGAACGCCATGATGTGTGAATATCTTGAGCTTAAAGAAGGAGATAAAGTTTTAGAAATTGGAACGGGTTCAGGATATCACGCTGCTTTATGTGCTGAATTAGTAGCCCCAGAAAATTCTCAAAATCCTGGTCATGTTTTTTCTATTGAGAGGCACGAGGAGTTAGCAGAAAGAGCAAAAACAAGTCTCAAGGAAACTGGATATAATAGCTCTGTTACAGTTATACATGGAGATGGAACTTTAGGACACGAAGAGGCTGCTCCTTTTGATAAGATATTAGTTACTGCTGCGTCACCAGAAAAATTACCTCCCCCTTTGAAAAAGCAATTAAAAGATGGAGGCATTCTTTGTATACCTGCGGGTTCTAAAAGTTTTGGTCAAAATTTATATATAGTTAGAAGGGACGGAGAAAAATTTAAAAGTAAAAAGATCACAGGTGTTCGCTTTGTCCCTTTACTAGGCCGATATGGATTTAAATCAAAATCAGAGAGTTTATGAATCAGATGGTTTAATATTTTTTCGTTTAATTAATTTCGCTCGCAGATTCCTTATTATTTCGTTTTTTTGAATGGTTTGACGGACATTTTTATTTGCAATAGGCCAGGGAACGCGTTTTTCGAAATTATTGTTCTTCATGAGAATTAATATTTTCATGTTTTATTAGTGCTTTAATATTTATTTTAGATTCAATATTTATAAAGATAGTTAAATCCGACAAAATTACATTATTGTAAAAAAGGATAGATCATTAAAAAGAGGGTAATTTATCCGATTTTAAGTTTAAGATTAATTACAAAATCTCTATCAAGTTTAAAAAGAGGAGCCAAATTAATTCCTTGATAAATACTATTATATCCTTCGTCAGTATGCACGTAAGCTATAATTGGGAATTTATTTATATTGATTATATCTGTATTACTTGAAAGTAATAGTTCGAAGTTTAAATCATAGGTTTCATCATATGCTTTAAAATGAGATCCTTTATATTTACATGTGTCTAATAGTTTTTTTTCTTCACATTCTCCTAAATCTAATTGATTACTCTCCCATTTGAATTTATTCGTATCACCATTAAAAAAGAAGGGAATATCCACAACAATATGTAAATTATCTATAATTCTTTTTAAAGCAGCCTCTTCTTCATCAATTTCCTTGAAGCTACCATCAATTGAAATAAGAATATTATTATCTTCTATAACAACCTTCTTAGTAATTATACAAGGAACCCTTTCATCTGAATCAGTATCTTTAACGCTTCCGACACGTTTCATCTCTAATATTGCGGTCTTTAAGTCTTTCTCGTTTTTGCTAACTTCAAAGGTGCCATCAACAAAATCTCCGAATTCATAATAATTTTCCTTTTCGAGTTGATCCAACGATACATCATCGTGTAAAAACCTCACTCGTAACATCGTCTTTCTGAATTGATCAAAGATAACCTCCTCTTCTTTAACATTCTCCTTATCATGGTAAGCTTCGTGCCATCTTGTTAATGTATTTAGCAAATTATAGGATTTTGGCTTATAATCGAGTTCAAAAAGAGTTCCCCCATCAGAGGGATTGAAATATAAATTTAATACATTGGATTCAACTACAATATCTAGTTTGCTATCCTTATTGAAATCCACAGGAATAATTGAGATAAATTCAATTGGCGTCTCAAAAATCTTTCTATTCATTTCGTCGATTATTTTTTCAGCATTTATTAAATGTGTATATACAGAAAATCTTAGGAACTGTAAATAAATTCCTCCAAACATTCCGTGCCAATAACAATCGTTGCATTGTGCTTTATAAATTTCGTCCCACGCCTTGTCTATTTTTCCTTTAATTTCTGAGTCAAGTGCTTTATCTGAGGTTTCTTTTAACCGTTCTTCAATTAGAATTAATTTTTCTCTCACATAAAGCATTTTTTTGTGCATATTATTTGATTCTGGATATTTTACGAGAAAATATCGCCAAAATCCACCCGATAAAAATTGATATGCTTCCTTCCACTTTTCATCTTTTTTAATATTCTTTCTAATTTTTTTATACTTCTTCCTGATGTGCGTTGGTAATACCCATTCTTCCATCTTATCGTAGCTTGCGGTAGGAATATACAATAAACTTTTCGCAGGATATTGGCTCATATATTCTGATAAGGTTATTGATTTTATCCAGTTATTATTTACGATTTGTTCAAAAAAAGCTGGAATAAAGGGCTTCTGATTATCCCCATCCCAATGGCCCTGCCCTGGTACATAGCATATTTCATGAGTAGAGCCCCAAACACCCATCTTTTCAGCATCAGATATTAAAAGAGCAACTCTATCTCCATGTTCATCAGCAGCTTTTCTTAAGTAATCAATTGATAAATATGTGGGTTTCCATGGAGTTAAATATCGCAGTTCTTCGTTAATTGGAAATATTCTTAAAGTCTTTCCTTCATCTTCGGTATTATAAGTATAGAAAGAATCTTCTTCTGTTAATCCACAAGACCTTAGATGATTATCATCAACAATAACGTATTTTAATCCAACCTCGTTCAAAAAAGAAGGATAATTCGGTTCCCACACTCTTTCAGATAACCAAGCACCTTTTACCTCTAAACCAAATTCTTTATATATTAGGTTAGATAATTTTTTCATTTGAGCAATTCGATCTCTATGTGGAATAATCGCAAACATAGGCTCGTAATATCCCCCGCCTATTATCTCAATTTGCCCTCGTTTAGCCATGGCTTTTAATTTATTAATAAATTCGGGTTTGT
>SDNM01000091.1 GCA_004524385.1 Promethearchaeota archaeon | reverse complement strand
GAATGGGAATTCTTTTTTAAGTAATTCTTCCATTCTTTTATCTAACATCTCTCCTTTATTTTTTAGAAGTAACTCAATAATTATATTCAAAATTGGTTTTTGGTTCCAACGATATGATTCGATAAAATTTCACCATAGAAGTTTTATTTTTAGATCTATTTAGATAATATAAGAAATTGAGGAATAGATTTAAGTAATAAATTTAAAAATAATTGCTTTTTAATTAAATTTTTTAATTTTATACAAATAATCTATCTTCTTTTGAATCATCTAATTGCCGTCTTTTTAATCGTTCTCCGAAATTTGTGTACCAATCAATTATTTCTTTAGTAATGCTTGGATTTACTAATTTTCTTGCCTCCCTAAAATGATCTTCACTTATTTTTCGAGCTCGAATGTTCTCTCTTAGAGCGATCATAGCAGCTTCACGACAAAAAGTTTCTATATCGGCACCAGAAAAACCTTTAACCATTTCATTTAGATTATTAAGTTTTAAATTGCTTGTTAAGGGCATATCCTTGGTAAAGATTTTCAAGATTTCTAACGTTCCTCTCTCATTTGGGGCTGGAACTAATAAAATTCGGTCAATCCTTCCTGGTCTAATCAGAGCAGGGTCTAAAATATCGGGACGATTTGATGCTGCTATAACTACAATATCTTTATTTACTTCCAATCCGTCTAATTCAGTTAGAAATTGAGATAAAACTTTTTCAGACACACCCGAATCTGATGTGTGTCGACCTCGAGAAGGAGCAATAGAATCAAATTCGTCAAAAAAGATAATGCATGGTGCTGCCATTTTAGCTTTTCTAAAAACCTCTCTTATTGCTTTTTCACTTTCTCCAACCCATTTTGACAATAATTCTGGCCCTTTAATAGAGATAAAATTTGCTTTACTTTCCGTTGCGACCGCTCTTGCTAATAAAGTTTTTCCGCATCCAGGAGGTCCATAAAGTAAAATTCCTTTTGGAGGAGTAATACCCATCCTCTTAAATATTTTTGGATGAGATAAAGGCCAATCTACCGCTTCTACTAATAATTGTTTCAAATCATCTAATCCTCCTATTTGTTCCCATGTTACATTCGGTACCTCTACAAATACTTCTCTTATTCCAGAAGGCATTACTTCCTTTAACGCTTGGTTAAAATCGTTTTTAGTTACTTGAATTTGCTCTAACAATTCGGGATCAATATATTCTGATTCTAAGTCTATTTTTGGTAAATATCTTCTTAGAGCTGACATAGCCGCCTCTCGGCATACTGCTGAAATATCAGCCCCTACAAACCCATGGGTTATTTGAGAGTAATCTTTTATTGAAAATCTTTTATCCAGGGGCATATTTCTAGTGTGTATTTGAAAGATTTCTCGACGACCTTTTTCATTAGGAACTTTTATTTCAATTTCACGATCGAACCGTCCAGGACGGCGTAAAGCTTCATCTAAGCTGTTAGGTCTATTCGTAGCACCTATAACAATAGTTTTTCCTCTACTATGTAATCCATCCATTAAAGCTAATAATTGTGCTACAACTCTTCGCTCAACTTCTCCTGTAACAGTCTCTCTTTTAGGAGCAATAGCGTCAATTTCGTCAATAAAAATTATTGAAGGACTTTTTTCTTCCGCTTCGATAAAGAGTTTCCGCAGTTTTTTTTCAGATTCTCCGTAAAATTTACTCATAATCTCTGGTCCATTTATAGATATAAAATGAGCTTCACTTTCATTAGCAACTGCTCTAGCTAATAAAGTTTTTCCACAACCCGGAGGTCCTCTTAATAATACTCCTTTTGGAGGATCTATACCTAAGCGCTTAAATAAAGAAGGATGACGTAAGGGCAATTCAACCATTTCTCGCACTCTTTGTATCTCCCGATCTAAACCGCCAACGTCTTCATATGTAATATAGTTAGTACCCCTTTCTTCGTCTTCTGTTACATGTTCGCTGATATGTAAAGACGACTCAGGTTTTATAACACATATTCCCTTTGGTCTCAAGCTAATAACTTTAAAAGTTATTTCCCTACTTATCCCTATTGAAATAAGAATAATATCATCAATCGTAACTGGATAATTATTTAATTTTCTTTTTACAAAAGATTCAAACCTTGGATTTGTTCTAATTTTAACACTGGCAGGTGCGATTACGATATTTTGTGCAACTTTAGCATCTACTTTCCTAATTTCAATAGAATCATCAATACTAGTACCTGTATTTTTCCTTAATCTAGAATCGATTCGAACAATTCCCAAACCATTATCTTGAGGATAACTGGGCCACGCAATACCGGCACTTTCTTTTTTGCCATTTAACGCGATAACATCCCCTGTCTGAATCTCTAGTTTTTCCATTGTTTCAGGGTCTATTCGAATAATATTCCTTCCAATATCACGTTTCTTGGCCTTTTGCACTCTGAGTGTAAATTTTGGGTGCGAAACATCGGTATCATCGGCTTTATCTCCTTCAGTCATAAATATTCAATTATTATTAGAATTTATATGGTATATATATTAAATAATTAAATTCTGTAAAAATTTTTGCTTTTTAAAATATAAATGAAATTCTTATTTTTTAAAATATCTATCAAGCGAAACTTGAGTTTTAGAAGAATCTTTTTTCCTTAAACGTTCCAAAGCGTTTTTAATTCTAGATTCTGAAAAATTATGTTGCTCAATCATCAGCTCTTCGATTTTTTCGTAATCTATTTTATTCCAGATTAATTTGGGATATTCTTTTTTAATATCGGGATTTAAAAAAATATCTTTTATTTGATTAACCACATCTAAATCTATTTCAATTCCTTTAACCTTATTTTTTATAATATTTTCTATTGATTTATGTTCTTTTATTAACTCCAATGCTTTATGCTGTCCAATTCCTTTAATACCTGGGAAAAAATCTGTCCCTATTAAAACTCCCATACCAATTAGTTGTTCCCGAGTTATCCCCAGATTATTTAAGAATTTTGATAATGAAACATATTCGATATCTAGAGTGACTGTAGTATCCTTAACTTTTTTACTTCGACTCACCGCAAAATTTCTTATTAATCTTTCTCCTCCAAACAATAAAGTATCATAATCCTGAGAAGCACAAGCCCAAGCATCCCCTCTTTCTACCATATATGCAGATTGAGATTCCCCTTCTGAGCTAGCCTCAACGAGTGGAATGCCCATAAATGTAATTAATTTTTTACTCTCTTCAATCATATCAGAATCGAGCTTGGATGTCATTTGAGCAAATTTTTTCGCTTCTTTATAATCCTCTTTTTCCTGTGCCTCAACCATTTTAACTTTAGCTTCTTCTTTTACCTTCCTTCTTTCCATAATTGTTTCTAATTTTAATTCAGACGGTTTTCCATCAAAAACATAAATAGGTTTGATATTATGTTCTATGAAATTTATTGTTCTATAAAATAAACCTGAAAGATGTGAGGTAACATTACCCTCGTAATCTTTCAATGGCGTACCATCTCTCTGACGAATGATTGCTAAGAATTGATAAATAGTATTGAACGCATCAATTGCAATTTTTTTTGAGAATAAGTTCTCGAATGTAATTGATCTCTTTACTTCTCCCACTAATTCATTTATTTTTATTCCCATTATAATTTCTCATTGCACTTTGTCTTTATCTAATTATAATTGGATATTCTCATATATAATTTCCACTATATCCTTATTTTATTTTTTTTGGCCGTCGCTTTAGTTTTAATCCACATTTTTCACAGTTTTTATTTAAATTTCCAGGTTTAAAAATTTCGTTACAATAGGGACAATAAATTTCCCAGAGAATTTTTGATTTAATTCCTTTTTTAAATAAAGAAGAGAATGGAATGTTTAATTCTGAACATAAATTTTCCATTGAATAATCGTTAGTATAAATCATTATATTATTGGTTACCGTCTCTTTCAACTCTAAAGTTAAAGCGATTAATTCTTTATCTGTGTTTGATAAAGCTTTATAATCTCCCGTTAATTCTGATTTTTTATCTACTTCATCAATATATTTATTTGAAGGTGTTTTTAAAATCAACTTCTTGCTATCAATTGCCGCTTGAATTTTATTTAAGATATTTCTATTTTTATTAATATATTTGTCTATTTTAATTTCATTAATGATATTTGGCGTGGTATAGATTAAACCATTCATTAAATTGAAATCTATACCAGTGAGAAAAATATTTGTATCAAAAATTAAAATTTCATTATTCTTCTTAGTTTTCATTTTGATTACCAATTTTTTAATGTTTTATTAGAAGTTGAAAGAATTAGCTATCTATAAGAGAGATCTTGGGGTTATTCCTCAGGACTATCATCTAATGGTACTCGAACAGTACCAATAATTTTTTTTCTTATTCTTTTAAAATAATTCTCGTATAGATTTTTGGATAACCGGATAAGATGTGTCTCAGAATTTGCTTTCCGAATTCTTATTAATGAATTCGGCTGAATATTTTTTATTATTTGTTGACCATCTACCACAATCTTAGCATTCAATCGGGGTCTTAAAAGCTCAATCTCTATTTCTGATTCAATAGGAAGAACCATAGGTCTTAATCCAGAACGAGCAAAACTATTTAGGGGAGTTATTTGCATAATTTCTGTGTTTGGTGTAATTATTGAACCCCCAGCACTTAGGTTATAAGCTGTGGATCCAGTTGAAGTCGAGATAATTACTCCGTCTAAATAGCTTCGATTGAGGAAAACCCCATTAACTCTTACTGACACTTGTAAAACTTTTGAATGTTTGGAGGAAACAATTAGTATCTCGTTTAACGCATTATTGAGTTTAATTTCATCATTTTCTTTAACTATATAGGGAGTAATTTTAGAACATTTTTCGATATTATATTCTCCATTTAATAATGGGATTAAATCTTTAAATACAACTCTTTCGTTAGATTCGTCTAAAAATCCTATAGATCCAATATTTACCCCAAATATTGGAGGGGGCTCGTAAGGATCGTTTTGAGGTAAACCGTTTGCTACTCTGAGAAGAGTTCCATCACCTCCAATCGAAATTAAGAACTTTATATCATTAGAACTCATTTCTTTTAAATCTTTACCACTATGGGGAAGAATTTTTGGTGCTATTCTAGTTTCTGGGTAAACAACTTCACCCTTCTTGATTAGAAATTCAAAAATCCTTTTAGCTAACTTAATTGCTCTTTCCGAATCCATTCGGCAAGCTATTGCAATCCCTTTTTTCTCCATAAAAACACAAAATCTCTTAATTGGAATTAATAAATTTTTAAAGCTGATTTTAAGAATACAATTAATTAAGAAAGATTGAATTAACTTATATGAAAATATTTATGTGGTGAATACCCTATTTATAAGCGTTTTTCCAGCTAGTTGCCAATAATCTACTTGTGAGGACGACATTTTACTAGGATCGGCTTGTAGTTCTTTTAATTTTTTTATTAAATCTTCATCTTTAGGCCAATCTATATCCACGGACTCGTAACTTTCTAAATCCATGACATTAATGAGTTTGTCCTCAATATAGTTAATCTGGGCATTGCCCTTTATAATTTCTGGAACCTCCACCATTTGACCACTCGGAAAAGTTAAAGATCTCTTGTTATTATCAAACATTCCAATACAAGACACCCGGACTTTCGCATGTCCATGTTTGCCACTTTTCGAACGTTCAGTACTTTTTATAACGCAAGGTTCATCATCAACCATGATAAAATTTCCAGTCTTAAGCTTCTGAATTTCAGTTCGACGTATGCTAATTTTAAACACCAATCTTAGTTAATTTATGAATATTTTTATTTTTGACATTTCATTCTTTTTAATTTATTAATATTTTTATTAAAAAAAAAATATTAGGTTTTGAATATTAAATAAAATAGGTAAAAAAAAAGTAGAGATTACTTGATTTATGGTTTTAGAAAATCTCGGTCGTAATTTAGATAACGCGATTAGAAAGCTACGTCGTCTTCCCAGAGTAGATAAGGATGCCATTAATGCTCTAATTCAGGATTTACAACGAGCACTTCTAAGTGCGGATGTAAAAGTCGAATTAGTGTTTGAAATGACTGAAAATATTAAAAAAGAGGCAATGAATACTAAACTTCAGAAGGCAAAAAGAAAAGATTTCGTTATTTCGTTAATCCACGATGAATTAGTGCGTGTATTAGGAGGGAAACAAGCTCCTATAAGGATAAAACCGGGAAAAAAAAATGTAATTTTACTTGTAGGAATTCAAGGTTCAGGTAAAACCACTACGATTGGAAAATTGGCAAAATTTTACAATAGCAAAGGTTATAAAGTCGCTACATTAACGACTGACACTTATCGCCCTGGAGCTTACGAACAACTTGTTCAATTAACTAAGCAAATTCCTGTAAAATGTTATGGGAATCCGAATGAAAAGAATGCTTTAAAAATCGCCGTTAAAGAAAGTAAAAAAGCGTTAGCAGATGGACATGACATAATTATAGCCGATACAGCAGGTAG
>SDNM01000090.1 GCA_004524385.1 Promethearchaeota archaeon | reverse complement strand
CATTCATGCCTATATCTCTTAAAAACAGCTTTTTAATATTATTTCTTTCAAGTGTAATTTTATTAAGAATTAGTAAAATAAATAGTATACTTTATTGGAAGCCATGTTAAAAATAAAAACTTTTCAGTTTAAAAATTTTTAATTACCATTTATCATTTCAATATGTAAAAAGAAAAATTGGATATAATATATGTATAAGTATAGCGTTTCAATTTTAGGAACTGGTTTTATTGGGCTATGTTCCGCAGCATGTTTTGCCCTAAAAGATATTAAAGTTATAGCTTCTACTCATAATGAAAAGAAAGCTGCTATAATAAACGATTATAGATCTCCTTTTTATGAAGAAGGTTTAGCTGAAATGCTGTCTGAAGTAAAGGAACAAAAGCCAGAACTTCTTAAATGTTTGACTGATCCCGTCCAAGCTGTTTTAGACACAGACATAATGATGATTACACAGGGAACACCGATGCGACCGGATAAATCGATCAATTTAGGTTTTATCGAAAGTACTGCTAAAGAGATTGGTGAAGCTTTGAAAAAAAGTGATAAATACCGTTTAATTGTTGTGAGATCGACTGTAGTACCGGGAACAACTAGGAATCTAGTAGGTAAAACTATAACGGAAGTTTCAGGAAAAGAACCAGGAAAAGATTTTGGGCTATGTATGCAACCTGAGTTCTTAGCAGAGGGACGATCCATTGAAGATACTCTTAGACCTGACCGTATAGTTATTGGTTCAATAGATGAAAAAAGCGGAGCGATGCTTCAAGAATTTTATGAATATTTCTATGGAGAACATCTTAAAAATTGCCCAATCAAGCGAATGAATTTAGAAAGTGCCGAATTAGTAAAATATGGAAATAATTGCTTGTTATCCACAAAAATATCATATGCTAATGAATTTGCTAACTTGGCTGAACTTGTTCCAAATGTTGATGTTGTTCAGGTAATGGAAGGTGTGGGTTTAGATTATAGACTTAATCATAGATTCTTAGGTGCGGGAGTAGGTTTTGGAGGGGCTTGTTTCCACAAAGATGTTAATGCCATTACGAAGTGGTCGAGATCGAAAGGTTATGTTTCCAAATTATTAGAAGCAGTTTTAGAAATAAATGATCTCAGAGCTATCCGTATTTTAGATATTGCAGAAGGATTAATCGGTAAATTAGAAGGTAAAAAAATCACATTACTTGGTCTTTCCTTTAAACCGGGTACAGACGATATGAGGGAAGCTCCGAGCATAAGGGTAATAGATGAATTATTAAGAAGAAATGTCACTGATATAGTGGGATATGATCCTAAATCTAAAAACTCCGCAAAAGAAGCCATTGGAGATAAAATTAAATATGCTGAGTCAATTGAAGAAGCATTGAAAGATTCGGAATGCGCACTTTTGATAACTGATTGGGATGAATTTAAGGGCTTGACACCAGACATTTTTAAAAAGCATATGAAAACTCCTAATTTAATTGATGGCAGAAGAATTTATGACTATGATGAATTTAATAAAGCTTTAAATTTCAGAGCTATGGGACGTTTAGATTTTTAGTATTTTTTTTTTAAAAATCTTTTTTTTAAGGATAGTGACCTCTTAATTTTATTGCTTCAGCAACGCCTGAAACTGCAAGAATATAAGCTGCCATTCTTAGTGTGACTTTTTTTTCTTGAGAGAGGCTATATACATCCTCAAACGTTTTTAATAGAACTCCTTTAAGTTCTTTGTTAATCCTCTCTAAATCCCAAAAATAGGCGTTAATATCTTGAATATATTCAAAATATGAGACTAACACACCCCCACTATTGGCGAGTATATCAGGAACGACTATAATTCCTTTTTTATTTAAGATCTCATCAGCATCAGGAGTCGTTGGACCATTTGCACCTTCTAATATAATTTTACAATCAATATTATTCGCATTTTCTTTAGTGATTTGATTTTCTGTTGCAGCAGGTATTAAAATATCACATTTTATTTTGAAAATTTCAGTATTTGGAATTTTCTCAAGATTATCTTTTTGATATTTTTTTAATTCTCTATAATCATTTGTTTCATTTTTCCATTCTATTAATTCTTTAATATTTATTCCATCATTAGAATATATACAAATTGAGGTATCAGCAATAGCAATTATTTTACAGCCAATATTATATAATTCCTCAGCTATAACACTACCTACTTTTCCAAAACCTTGAATAACTATAGTCAAATCAGATAGATTTATGTTACATTTCTTGCAAATTGCTTCTGCAATATAAAACAAACCCGTTCCAGTAGCTCTTGTTCTTCCAAGTGACCCTCCAATTTCTACAGGTTTCCCAGTTACTACTCCTGGTGTGGTTACTCCTCTATGCATGGAATATACATCCATAATCCACGCCATTGTCTGAGAATCTGTATTCATATCTGGAGCAGGAATATCTCTCTCAGGCCCGATAAAATTTAAAATCTCAACGGTAAATCTCCTTGTAAGTCTTTCAAGTTCTCCTCTCGATAGGCTTTTAGTCTCAACTTTTATACCACCTTTTGCTCCCCCTAAAGGTAACTTTAATAAACTCGTCTTCCATGTCATCCACATAGCTAAAGCTTTAATCTCATTAATGTTAACATCAGGACTATATCTTATACCTCCTTTCCCTGGACCTCTAATAGTTGAGTGATGGACTCGATGCCCCTCAAAAATCCTAAGTGAACCATCATCCATTATAATTGGAATCGAAACTGTTAGAATTCGATGACAATATTTTAATCTTTCATGGATATTGGGATCCAATTGAATTTCTTTTGCGACAATATCAAGTTGTTTCTTCGCTATTTCATAAGGATTTATTTCCATAATTAGTAATCAAAATCGAAAATTTTTAAAAATATTTGTTTGGTCTAATAGAATAAAGTAAAGTTAGTTAAAAAAAGAGCAGATTAAAAAAAGAAATAAAAAAATAAATAAGCGGTTCTTAAAGATTCTTTACCAATGACCTAAAGCAATCATCGCATTCGCAACTTTCATAAATCCTGCTATGTTCGCTCCAACAACATAGTTTCCCGCATTAGCATATTTCTTAGATGCTTGATAGGCAGCATTATGAATATTAATCATGATATCATGCAATCTCTGATCTACTTCTTCCCGAGACCATGATAATTTAATTGCGTTTTGTGACATTTCCAAACCCGAAGTAGCTACTCCACCAGCATTAGCAGCTTTACCTGGACCAAAAGCAACTCCAGCATCCAAAAATATTTCTGTTGCCTCGATTGTCGTGGGCATATTAGCACCTTCAGTAACCGCAATCACCTCATTATCTACTAAATTTTGCGCGTCATTTTTCTCAATTTCATTCTGTGTAGCGCTTGGAAATGCAAGATCACATTCTATATCCCAAGGTCTTTTATCTGGACGATATTCGACATTAAATTCTTCAGCATACTCCTTAATTCTTCCCCTTCTTATATTCTTCAGCTGCAAGACATAATCAAATTTACTATTACCAATACCGTCTGGATCATAAATTGAACCATTGGAATCAGATAACGAAATTACTTTTGCGCCCAGTTGATTTAATTTCTCTAATGTATACTGTGCTACATTTCCAGAACCAGAAATTGTACATATTTTTCCTTTTATTTCATCTTTTTTAACTTTTAGCATTTCTTGAGCAAAATAGACCGCACCGTACCCAGTTGCTTCTGGTCTTATAAGAGATCCTCCATATTCTAAACCTTTACCTGTAAGAACCCCATCAGAGACATTGACAATTTTTTTATATTGACCATATAAATATCCGATTTCTCTTGCACCTACACCGATATCTCCCGCTGGAACATCGCTATCTGGTCCGACATGTCTAAAAAGCTCTGTCATAAAAGATTGACAAAATTTCATAACTTCCATATCAGATTTACCCTTAGGATCGAAATCTGAACCCCCTTTACCGCCTCCCATTGGCAATCCTGTAAGGGAATTTTTAAAAATCTGTTCAAATCCCAGAAATTTAATGATACCTAAATAAACTGAGGGATGAAATCTAAGTCCACCTTTGTATGGACCTATTGCTGAATTGAATTGAACTCGAAATCCTCGATTAATTTGAATCTCATTATTGTCATCAACCCAAGGGACTCGAAAAATAATTTGACGTTCGGGCTCAACAAGCCTTTCCAAAATTTTGTTCTTTTCAAATATTGGATGTGCCTCAAGAGCAGGCGTTAAAGCTTCAAGAACTTCTTTTACTGCTTGATGAAATTCCTTTTGACAGGGATTCTTATCAACTATATTTTCATAGACTCTTCTTATATATTCTGACATTTTCACATTTTGTCTCTATTGTATTCTTTATTGAGATTATTATGTATTTTAATTGGTATAATTAATATATATTTGTTCATATTAAACAGATATATCTGATATAACTCATATATAATTAGAGGAAATATGAACGTCTTTCAAAATTTCTTGTTTTATTTAAACAATCAAATAATTTTTATAAAATAGAATATGAGAATTTAGATGGATGTTTATTTATTCTTTAATAGATACTTATTTATCGTAATAGCGGCTTTTCTTCCCGCTCCCATTGCAGATATAACGGTCGCAGAACCAGTAACAATATCTCCTCCAGCAAAAATATCTTCAATATTAGTCCTGCCATCTTCGTCTGTTTCTATGTAGCCCCATTTATTTAATTTAAGTTCGGGTGTGGATTTAGTGAGAACAGGATTTGCATTCGTTCCTACTGCTACGATTATTGTATTTGTATCTATTATAAATTCAGAATTTTCGATGGGAATTGGTCGACGCCTTCCAGATTCATCTGGTTCACCGAGTTTCATTCGGATACATTCCATTTGAAATACATTATCATTTTCATCTCCAATAAATCGAATTGGATTCGTTAAAAATTGGAATTCAATGCCTTCTTCTTTAGCGTGATGATATTCTTCTCTCCTTGCTGGCATTTCTTGTTCAGATCTTCTATAAACGATGATAACTTTTTCAGCACCTAACCTTAACGCTGTTCTGGCAGAATCCAATGCAACATTACCTCCACCAATTACAATTACAACTTTACCAATGTTGATCGGTGTATCATAATCTGGAAATGAATATGCTTTCATTAAATTAGCTCGTGTAAGAAATTCATTTGCAGTGAGAACACCAATCAGCTTTAATCCGGGTATCCTTAACATCATCGGAAGTCCTGCCCCCACACCAATGAAAAAAGCTTTAAATCCCATCTCTCTTAGATCTTGAATAGAATAAAGTTTTCCTATGATTGCATTATAATAAATTTTAACTCCCATTTCCTTAAGTGTATCAATCTCATCTGCTACGATGGCTTTGGGTAAACGAAATTCCGGGATACCATAGACTAATACACCTCCTCCTGTATGAAACGCTTCAAAAATAGTCACATCGTATCCATATTTCGCAAGATCTGCCGCACAGGTTATGCTTGCTGGCCCACATCCAATAATTGCGACTTTAATACCATTGGGAGGCATACATTCGGGGCAGGATTTCAACATATTATTTCTCTCCCAATCTGCCACAAATCGTTCTAAAGCGCCAATTGCAACGGGTTCCCATCTTTTCCCCAATACACACTTTTCTTCACATTGAACTTCCTGAGGACAAACTCTTCCACAAATTGCGGGTAAAATATTGAAGTTTTTTATAGACTCGATTGCCTCTCTAAAATTTTTTTCTTTAATATGCTTAATAAATTCAGGGATATTTATGTTAACAGGACAACCTTCAACACATAAAGGTTTCGCACACTGTAAACATCTATTCGCTTCTATAATTGCTTTTTCTTCTGTAAAACCGAGAGGTACTTCCTTAAAATTATGAATCCTATCATTAGGCTTTTGTTCCTCCATTTTTTGCCGAGAAATTCTTTTATTATTACTCATCGAATAAAAATATCTCTACTCATTCTTATCTTTATTTAATTTTTTTATTGCCTTACATTCATGATCATAATGTTCAATCGATTTCATTTCTTGTTCTTTATACCTCATTGAACGTTTAATGAGATTATCAAAATCTACTGTATGCCCATCCACATCTGGACCGTCTACACATGCAAAATAAACTTCACCTGTATTTGTCAAGTATCTACATCCACCACACATTCCAGTACCATCAACCATAATAGGATTTAATGACACCATAGTATCGATTTTTGGAAGTCCTGAGCTTCCATTTGTAGTCAAGACCACATATTTCATCATAATTAATGGGCCAATCGCAATAACTAAACTTACTTTTTTCTCTGTTATTATTTTTTTTAAAGGTTCTGTTACAACTCCTTTAATTCCTTCTGAGCCATCGTCAGTACAAATAATTAATTCATCGCTTACAGAAGCCATTTTGTCTTTCCAAAAAAGTAAATTCTTTGTTCTAGCTCCAATGATTGTAAGTATTTTGTTCCCGGCGTCTTTCAATTCTTTGGCTTGAGGATAAGCTGGAGCAATACCAACACCTCCT
>SDNM01000089.1 GCA_004524385.1 Promethearchaeota archaeon | reverse complement strand
CTGGAAGAGTGCCCTTTAATGATTTATTAAAGTTATTTAACACTGCCGATCTTACCTGTTTATGGTCTTGGGTTGAAGCAGAAGGACTTGTATTGATAGAGGCAATGGCACAAGGTACTCCAAGTGTAGGTGCTAACGGATATGGTATTAGTGATGTTATAAGACACGGACAAACGGGATATCTTGCGGATGATTTAGATGAGTTCGCTGATTATGTTATAAAATTGTTTAAAGACGACGATCTTAGGGCAGAGTTTGGTAAAAACGCAAAAAGAATCGCTGAAAATTATAGAGTTAGTAAAATTGCTGAAACATGGATTAAACTGTATAAATTTACAATTGACGAGTTGTATCCGCTTAGATATTATAATAAAGAAAGAAAACATCGAGTAGAATTAGTGAAAGAATTTGTAAAACACCTACCTAGAGTGAATTTCTGATTTTCTTAGAGGTTAATATATTTCTTTTCTTAAATTTTAATTAGTTTTAGTTCAATATTTCATACTTTTTAAGTCATTAAAGATATAATAAATTAATTCATATAAAATTTAAACAAACTTTTTTATCATTATGTCAGATAACCCAGAAGATACAAATGATTATTCAATTGAAGTAGAAGCTGAACGAGAAAAATTAAAAAATACCCTAGCTGAAAAACAATCAGAAAGAGAATTAATCGATAAGGATTTCATTCCTCATTTTTTTCCAACTTTCAGGATTTCTCGCAATTTATATCCAATCCCTATAATTATAGCTGTTATATGTGCGGGGTTTTTAGCTTATGCTACTTATGTATTAGCAGGTGTCCAAGTAGAAGGCGGCTATATTTCAGAAGAAGAATATGGGTTAACTGCTGGCCTAATAAATGGAATAATCTTTGTTTTGATTGCAGCATTATCTTCTTTCATTATAATTTTCTTAGTTAAAAAGTTCGGAATAGGTGTTCTAAAATTTGTTTTTGGTTTTTCATTTGGATTTCTTGGATTTATTTTAACTTATTTTTTTGCTGAAGTTATAACATATATTATTTTCTATAATTTGCCGAATACTGAAATCGTTTTTATATATTATATCATTGTTAGTTATATTATTTTATTCGGTTCTGGAGCTTTTATAATTATTATGCTTTATAAGTATTTTACTACTAAATCTTATTTAACTAAAAATTTCTTTGTTTTATACGTAAGTTTTTTAGTTGGAGCTATGTTTGGAGTCATCATGCCACTTTGGACCACTTTGGCTATATTAATTGGATTCTCGATATGGGATATTTTTGCTGTAAAAGCTAAAAGCGGGCCAATAAAACAAATGATCGATATTGCATCCCAAAATACTACTGAGAAAGAATTATCAGAAGAGGAATTATCAAAGAAACTTGAGAGTGGTGAAGCTATATATGATACTTCAAAATTAGAAATTGGAATTGGTGACTTAGCTTTTTATAGCATGTTAACTTCAGCTGCATTAATAATAACTGGCAGTTTAATAGTAATGATTTTAACCGCCATAGCTATAATGATCGGAACTGGAATTACAATTCAAGGATTAAAAAAAAATAAAATCTTACCAGGACTACCAATATCTATTTTTCTGGGAATAGGCACAATGCTCCTTACTTGGTATATTGTTTCTATTCTGTAAATGTATAAATTTATTGATATTAAATTAGTGATTAAAAATGGTCGATATTAGTAATATTAAGACATTTGCCGTTATCGGTGCGGGAGTAATGGGTCGTGAAATCGCTCAAGTCGCATTGATGGCGGGATTTGAAAAAGTTATATTAAATGATATTAATCATGAAGCCCTTGAAAAAGCAGTAATATACATTGAAAACGGTTTGAAAAAGATCGAAGGAAAAGGTAAGTTAAGTCAGGGTTTTACCACTGATTTGCTTATGAGTAAACTCATTAAAGAAATAGATTTAACTAAAGCTGTACAAAAGGCAGATTTTATTGTTGAAGCAATACCAGAAAAAATGGATCTTAAACAGGAATTATTTAAAAAATTAGGGGAATTTGCTACTGAACACGCGGTTTTAGCAACAAATACTTCTACTATGAGCATTTCTAAAATTGCTGAGAGTTGTAATAGACCAGATAAAGTGATTGGTATGCACTATTTTATCCCTATTCCAGTTTTACGATTAATTGAAGTTATTAAAGGAAAGAAAACTTCTGAAGAAACTATGGAAATTACCATTTCAGTTGGTCAGAAACTTCCATGTCTTAAGGGAAAAAGATTTATTGCTCGAATTGAAAAAGAGAGCCCGGGTTTTATTGTAAATAGATTAACTTTAGCAAGTAGCGGATATTTTAACTGGCTCTTTGATGAAGCGATGGAAAAAGGAATTCCATGGGAAAGCCTTGATGCTGATGTTATGGGTCTACAGGAATTAGGTCCATGTGCGAGATTAGATTATTTAGGATTAGATACCATCTATAACACATTAAAGTATTTTGAGGAAGTTCTCTCTCCAGATTTTACTCCCGGTAAAGCTCTTACCAAACTAATTAATGAAGGTAATTTAGGAAAAAAAACAGGAAGAGGCTTCTATGAATGGACAGAGAATGGTAAACCCATCATAGATAAAGCAGAAAAAGCAAATCTCATTGATTTCAATCTATTCATGGCAGTTCAATTAAACGAAGGTTGTAGACTTTTGGAGGAAGGGGTCGTTTCTGGATATAAGGTTATTGATGATACAATGCTAGCCGGAATGAGTATGCCTGGACCTTTTGGTGCTGGTAAAAGAAATTATGAAAAATGGTCAAAATTATTAGAGGATTTCGTAAAGAAGTCGGGTAAAGAATACTTTAAACCATGTGAATTAATGAAATCAGGGAAATTTCTTAAAATGAGGAAATAATTATTTTAAATAAAATATAAATAATAATTGTTGAATTAAAATTGTCATCCGAAAATATTGATTCACCACCAAAAACTGGATTTGAAAAGATTTTAGAGTTTATTAATAATGAACTCGAAACGAATCACCCCATTACTATAACAGAAATTGTTGATAAAACTGGTTTTTCTTGGAGTTTCGTTAAAAAAACATTAAAACGATTGAAAAAAGAAGAATATTCTGGATATAATTTTGAAAAATCAGGAGCTACATGGATAATTTGGAAAGATCGTGAAATTATCATAAAAAAAATGGATGATACTTGTAGTCGATTTTTAAAATAACTATAATATTTTAAGAAAAAATAATTGAAAAACAATCTCAAAATACAACTGAGATTCTTAAAGAATATCAAACATCTCTTCAATAAAAAAAATAGATTAGTTGAATTGCGGCTTACTAATTTTTATATATTATAATATGTTTAAGTTATAATAAGTGTGAAATTTCACACTAAATTTTATTTGCATTCAAAAATTTTGCAATTTAAGTTAAAAAAATTTTTTTTAGAAGAAAAATCATGAAAATAGAAAAATCAAGCCAAGATCTTGAAGCAGAAGTAATATTTCAAGGTTTATGCATTCATTGCGGAAGCTGCAATTCTTTTTGCCCGCATATGGATTTTAATCTAGAAACAGGAGAAGCATATGTTGTAGACAATTGTTCAGAGACAGTAGGATTATGTTATAACTCTTGTCCTCGAACATTTTTTCCAGTGAGCGAGATCGAAAAGGCTCTTTTTGGTTCCAACAGAATTGATTTAGCTGTTGGCGTTTATAAAGATATCATTCAAGTTAAATCTAAAAACAGCGATGAAATCTTATATAATCTTATCGCAGCAGCTTTTGAAAAAGGGATCGTTAAGCATATGGTTTTAGGAGAACCAAAACAAAAAAGCCCCCCTCTCGCACTCCCTATTATTGTCGATAATAAAAATGATGCTAAACAATACATACCTAAACTTACTCTTGAGAGTGCCGGACCTTTAGTAACTGGAATTGGTGAAGCATATTTAGATAAAAAGAGGGATATCGGAATTCTTGGTAACCCTTGTCATATTCGCGGCGTCGCTAAAATTATGGTTTCTGATTTTAACACAGGAATAGAGCGCACATCTCTTAGAATTGCTAATGCTTGCTCTTCAGGTGGAATGGCAGGATGTAGATATTGTACTGACTTCTCAGGTGAATTTTCTGACATTTCACATTCACCGTGGGGCGCTCCAGATGGAGAAGCATTATTAATAATAAGGACGGATATCGGGCAGAAAGTAGTCGATGCAGCAGTTGAGATGGGATTGATAGATATCACTAACAAGAACCCTGACTTAAGTGAAATGAAAAGATTTGTTAATAAAAAACGTAAAAAGAATTTTAAAACTCTCTTAGGTAAGGATTTAATTACTGCTAAATATTTAAAATTAAATGCAGAGGAAATTAAAGAGCTACTCGAGGATTAAACAATTCTTTTTTTTTATATTTTTTTCTTATTCTTATTTTATTTTTTAATGAAAAACTAAAAACTCTATAATATTTTCTTTTGTTTTACTATAATTGCTTTAGTTAGTATTCTAAAAATCAATTCGTTATTATATCCAGATTTAGAAGAAGTTTCATAAAAATAGGGAAGACTATATTTTTGTTGAAATTCTTCTGCATCAGAAACTCTTACAACTCTCTTTTCATCTGCTAAATCTTGTTTTTGTCCAACTAAAATAATAACCGGATCTACCGTGTTTTCTTTTACAATATTAATCCATTCATCCAAATTTTCTAAGCTTCTAAAGCGTGTAATATCATAACATAATAAACATCCAACAGCTCCTCGACAATAATTCGGTAAAAAGAATCGAAATCGTTTCTCGCCACCAAAATCCCAAATCTGTAATTTTGCCAGCTCAGTATCACTTATTTTTACATCATGAGTGACCAAGTCGGTTCCAATCGTAATTTTCATTGGAATAAATTGCCCTGTTGTTAATCTTTGGATCATAGTTGATTTACCGACCCCTCCGTCACCAACGACAATTATTTTGAATAGTAATCTAGTAACCATTTTTCTCCTATAATTATATTATTCCAGTCTTAATATAAACTTTAATTTTTTATTAAGTGTTTCGAGATTTTCAATAATTTTATTTTTAACATCCTTAGGTAAAGAATCTATAATTTTATTAAATTTTTCTTTATTAATATTATTTATATCTCTATAATTTAAAAAAAGAAAGATTATAGATGCTGAAGGCGATATAGCAATAATTCCATAAATAAAAAACGAGATACTAATAGGATCTGATTCTTCAATTCCAGAACCAGGTAAAGTATAATTTATTCCTGGCATATATCCGAAGTGAATTAAAATTGCAGAAAATACATTTAATAAGTTTAAGATTATAAAAATTAACAAGCTAATTAAAGAAATTATTTTAAAATTTTTCATTTTGAGAAAAGAGACGACATTTTCTATATTTTTGGAGTGTATTTGAGAATCTCTCACTTCGATTCCCTCTTTTAGAATTTCAATCCTACTATATTTCCATAAATCAAGAAACATCCAGTAAAAACCAAATGTATAGAAAAATATGAAAATAGAGATGAAATAAATGTAATAATTATCAACCAATTGCGGATGATAGAGTGATTCAGCACCGAACCAGAATAATAAAATTAATTGTAATAGAGCACAAAAAACTAATCGATTTGCATGTTTTTTTTCATTACCTAAAGGATTATAAATAATTTGACTATTATCTCCCTCTCTCCTCTTCTTAATAATATCTATAATTTTAAAAAAAATGGCGAAGCTAAAAGATATCAGAGGAAATAGTAATAATAAAATATTATCCCATTTTTGAGCAAGAACTAACATAAATAGAAAGAAGAATAGTACGATATCTCTTACAAGACTTTCAGAATAAATATCTTTTAATTTTAGATTATAATTCTCATTCATTTTTTTTATTAAATATCCTTAATAAATAAATTTTTATGGTCCTCTTTTATATAAATTTTGAATTTCATCAATATTTATGGATCAAAACCTTGGAGCTAAATTATTGACTTCTCACAATTATTTACAATTTTTCCCGTATGAACAATTTAGAGTTTCGCAAGAAGATATTATAAAACAAATAGAACAAAGTGCTCACACTAAAAAGAACATTTTGCTCATAGCTCCAAATGGAACAGGGAAAACCATTATTGCTTTAAGTGCCCTTTTACCCATAGTAATTAAAAAAGAATTGAAAATAATATATCTTTGTCGTACACACGCTCAAAACACTAGGGTTATTAAAGAGTTAGTTAAAATCTCTAATTTCATTAAAGAAAACAATTTAAATTTTACAATAAATGGAATCTCAATCCGTGGTAGAAACGAAATGTGTTTAAATAAAACACTATTATCAATGAAACTTAATCCAATGGATTCCATGTCAGTATGTAAAGATTTAAGGAGAAATAAAAACTGCTCACATTTCTTAAATTTATTGAAAAAAAAAAGTGAATTAGAGAGTCCTGTTTTAATTGCTCCTGAATTATTTAAAAAGCCAATTGATGCTGAAGAGCTAATAAAATTTTGTAAAGATAAGAAACTTTGTCCATATTTT
>SDNM01000088.1 GCA_004524385.1 Promethearchaeota archaeon | reverse complement strand
GGCTTTAAGCCAGGTACATACTGAATTCCTGTAACATGAGGCAAAATTTCATCAATATGTTTTATTTGTTCTGGTCCATCTAAATGATATATGGAATAATCCATATGTTCTGCTTGTTCGATAAGATCTGGTAATACAAATCTTTTGAACCATTTTGGATTCATCATTACGCTAAAATCACATTGCATTGTATAGTATCGTTTAGGACACCAAACGTTTAGCCAAGTATTACATCCATCTACATATTTATTGATAATATCTTGTAATTCGTCATAGACTTTTAAATATTTTTCCATAATTATTGCCCGACAAGTATCAATAAGTTCAGGATTGCGTTTCATTGTTAGTATGAGATTTGTTGTTCCTAAAAAGGAAATTAGTATGTCTAATATACCTCCTAAATCTGTCATGGAGACATGGTAATTGCCTTTGACTGCACGTTTTGCGGCATATTCCGTTATGCGTTTTAATCTTGAATACCATTCATTATTGGCGTCTAATTTGACGCTTTCAAGTACGGAAATTATATCTTTTACTTCAGTAGGCTTATGAAACCACATTGTATTTGCTTTGAATTCTGGTTTAACTCCTAAAACTGATGCCATTATCCCTGGACCGTAGTTTGGAAAATAAGAAGGGATGCATTCACCTCCAAAAATTAAGCCATCTGAATTATTTTCTAATCTGTCTAAAATGGCTTCAATCCCATCAAAATCTTTAGCTAAATCCCAACATAAAGGAGTAGAAGCAATAAGTGCTTTAATAGAATTCTTGCCTGCCGGTATATTGTAAGAAAGAACGGGTCTATCAATTATTTCATGGTCCCACCAAGCTCTCATTCGTTCCTTAGCTTCTTCTAAATCTTCCTTTATTATCATAATTATCCTACTAAATTCGTAATTGCTTATTTAATTATTACTAAACTCTTATCTTTTTCGTTTAAATACTTAATTTTAAAATTAATATCGTTTTAAACTCTTCTACTTAAAACTTTTAATGCGTCAGTTTTCTTCCTTAATTCTTTAGCTACTTGTCCCTCAAGAGATTTTGATAATGAAATATTATTCTTTTGAGCATATTCTCGAATATTAGCTCTACTAACACGTGTTATGTTGTTTTTTTTTGACCATAAAGTTAAATCTTCAACGAGTTCTCCTCCATCTCCGCCTACAAATTTAGGTAAATAACAATCAGCTAAGCCTCTTGTAATATAGATTGCAAATACTATAAGCCCTTTAGGATCTAATTTTTTATAAATATGGGGGACAATAGTACAATCAAATGCAGTCATATGAATATTTTTTCCAGCTTTCTGAATTTTTTTATAAAACGGCATCCATTTATCAGCTCCATCTTGGGGCATTCCAGGTTTTAAGCCAGGCACAAACTGAATTCCATCTACTATTTTTAAAATATCGTCCGCAAATTTTATTTGTTCTGGTCCATCAAGATGATAAAAAGAGTAATCCATATGCTCTGCCTGTTCCTTAAGATCAGGTAATACAAATCTTTTGAAATATTCGGGATTAAGTATAACGCTGAGATCACATTGCATAGTATAATATGTCCCAGGACACCAAAGATTTAACCAAGAATCACATCCCTCCACATGTTTATTAATTATGTTCTGCAACTCGTCGTAGACTTTCAAATATTTTTCCATAATAATGGCTCGGCATGTATCGATTAATCCAGGATTCCTCCTCATCTGAATTATAATGTTCTGTGGATCAATAAAAGATGCTAATATGTCCATAATCCCTCCTAAATCAGTCATAGCAACGTAATAATTATTTTTAGCACCTCGTTTTGCTGCTATTTCCGTAGTGCGTTTTAATCTTACATACCATTCGTTATCATCGTTTAATTTGGCACTTTCTAAGACAGAAACAATATCTTTAACATCGGTAGGTCTATGAAACCACATAGTGCGGGATTTAAATTCGGGAGTAACTCCTAGTACCGCTGCCATTATTCCAGGACCGTAGTTTGGAAAAAATCTTGGGAGACATTCCCCTCCCCAGACGATTCCATCTCCATATTTTTCAAATCTATCAAGAACAGTCTCTATGCCATCATAATCTTTACCTAAAGCCCAGTCAAAACCAGATGATGCATAAAGTGACTTTTCAGAATTTGGTCCTTCGGGAATATAATAGGATATAACAGGTCTATCAGTTACCTCATGGTCCCACCAAGCCTTCATTCGTTCTTTAGCTTCTTCGATATCTTCTTTAACCATCGACATATGGTTTAACCTACATACTCAATTTTACCTTCTAAACGAATATCTCGGGAGGAACTCCCTATTAGTATGTTAAAAATGCCTTTCTCTGCTTTCCATGTATTACTTTTTTCGTCAAAAAAAGAAAGATCTTCTTTTTTAAGTTCCAATGATACACTCTTTTTCTCACCTGGTTCTAATTTAACCTTTTCAAAACCCTTTAATTCTTTCTGAGGTCTATCAACACTGCACTCAACATCTTGGACATAAAGTTGAACTACTTCAGCACCTGCACGCTTACCAGTATTTGTAATGTCAACCGATACTATAATAGTATCGTTTTCAGACATTTTTTCTTTATTTATATTAAGATTTGCGTAAGTAAAAGTAGTATAAGATAAACCATAGCCAAAGGGAAAGAGAGGTTCAATATTATTTGTATCAAAATATCGATATCCTACAAAAATCCCATCATCATAATTCACTTCTAAATCCTTTACTATTTGGGCGGGTGAATCTTCAAGCTTTTTGGGAAATGTAATTGGAAGTTTACCAGAAGGATTCACATCTCCAAAAAGGACCGAGGCTATAGCATGTCCTCCTTCCATACCGGGATACCATGCTTCAATCACAGCGGGAACTTTATCAATCCAATCCATACCAATAGGACTACCACTTATTAAAACTACTATTATTTTAGGATTTTCTTGAATCGCTTGATTTATCCTGTTAAGGAGAGAAGTTGTGAGATGAAATCTTTTCCTATCTGAACCCTCAGAATCTTTATGTGGTCTATGATTAAGTCCGCTAACATAAATAACTACATCAGCTTCTGAAGGAGTGTCCACGATTTCAATTTTACCTTTGCATTTCTCTTGTATTCCTTCAATCGGCTTAATTTCATAGGGAGGTTTAACTTGAGAGCTCCCACCCCCCCTAGACATTTTTTTATTAGCATTTGGCCCAATTACAGCGATTTTTTTTATTGAATTGATATCAAGCGGGAGAAAATTATCCTCATTTTTTAAAAGAACAATGCCCTCTTCTGCGATTTTACGAGCCACTGCTTGATGTTCTGAAGTGTTTCTACTACCAGGTGGAATCGTGCTCGGATCATCAAAAACTCCTGTTAGAAACATTACACGCAATAACCTTCTTATATTTTCATTTAACATTTGTTCAGTAAATTTACCTTTATTGAGTGCATCCCTCATATTTTTATATGTATATTTGATTGCCGTTGGCATTTCGAGAGATAGACCTGCTTCTACACAAGTTTCCGTAGTTTTTATATGTTGCGTTGCACCCCAATCAGTAACAACAAATCCCCTAAAACCCCATTCTTCCATTAACCTTTCTTTTAAGAGATTTTTATGTTCAGAACCATACACTCCATTAACTTTATTATAACAAGTCATGTATGACCAAGCGTCTGCTTCGCATGCAGTAGCTTTAAAGGCAGGAAGATAGATCTCTTGAAGGGCTCTTTCACTAACGACTGAATTACAAGTAAGCCTATTTGTTTCTTGATTATTGCAAGCGTAATGTTTTACACAGGCCGCAATTCGTTGGCTTTGTATGCCTTTTACACAATGCACTGCTAACCTTGAGTTTAAATAAGGATCTTCCGTTTGATATTCGAAATTTCTTCCACAGTGCGGGGCTCTCTGAATATTTACCCCTGGTCCTAAAAGCATATGATATCCAATATCCCTTACTTCTTGTGCTACTGCCACTCCAAACTTTTCTGAGAGCTCTGGATTCCAGGTTGCAGCCCGACAAACCCCTACGGGAAAATAAGTACATACTGAATCACCGCTACTATGGGGACCAATCCCATGGGGTCCATCCGTCATTTTAAAATGTGGTATTCCCAATCTTTTTATAGCTTTAGTTAAAAAAAATTGTGTTCCCGAACTGAGTTTGAATTTCTCTTTTAATTTTAACCTTCCTAAAAGGTCTTCCACTCTCTTTTCTAAATCCAAATTGTTATCCATAAAAGGTAATTTTGATAATTCTTCATTTGAACGCTTTTCACTCATATTTTATCTCAATTTTTTTTTTAATTAATATTTTTGATTAAGCGTTTTATTTGCTTTTTATTTTCTTATTATTCTTATAAAAAATAGAATAAAAATGTAATTAATAGAATTTAGTACAGATCTTTAATTACAAAGTTTAAATTTAAATCTGTCAATGTTTCTTTGGTTGGATATGCGTTTTCGGGATTCCAACCCATATTTTTACAATATCCTTTATAGTCTTCCAAATAATCAACATCAACAGTTCTCTCAGGCAATTTATTATTTATTACATCAATTCCTTCTCTTAAAGAAAATGAATGTCTTAATGTCTGAATCCTTAAACCTGCTTTCACAAGTTCATCTATAGACATATCCCACCCAACTATTGCTTTTATTAATTCTAACAAGGGATACTTCAGAAAGTTATACATAAATTCACATAATCCAACACAATTGGTTGCTTGGAAAATCCCACATACTAATTTTTCAGCTTCACTTCTATCATCACCGGGTCTTTTATATTTTCTTGGCAACTCAAAACCCTCAAATAATCCATTTGGCTTCATTAAAGGCCCTCGTATATACATGTCCAGTGTTGCTGTTGTATGTCTTCCTGGAGTAGGATCAAATGCAAAACTTGCACCTAAGCTGTTATAAACTTTGGGAGAATGCATCCCAAGCTCTTGACCCATCGAATGCATAGCATACTTGCTGCTCCCTTTCCCAATCTTTTCCGAAGCAATTTTTGAACCATCTGCTAAAATATCTCCAAAACCCTCACGATTAATGATCTTCTTGACTAATTCTATAATTGCGGATGAATTGCCCCATGTCAATTCGAGACCATCAGTATCTTCTTTACTAAGAATACCATTTTCATAACATTCTATAGCGAATGCGACTGTTGCCCCTGTGGATATTGTATCTATTCCAGCTCTATTACATAAATCATTTAATGTAAATAATGACATAAGATCGTTATTGAGGACAAGGTGCCCAAAGGTAGCACAAGTTTCATATTCAGGCCGATGAGTCTCATCGAGTCCAAGTTCAGGTACTTTCATTATAGAACCACATTGAACAGGGCAAGAAAAACATCCATAAGGTTTTTGTCTATATTTATTTATTTCCATTCCCGAAATCTTATTAATTATCTCCATAGGGAAATCTTCATTGACAGTTCCGCCCCAATTTTTAATTGGTGTATCTCCAATTTGAGCACAATACGTATTTGCCATAGTTGTCCCAAATGTTTTCCATCCGACAATCATTCCTTTTGATGAAGATATCCCTTCATTGTACTCTTTTGTAAGATTAAGTAATGCCTCTTTATCTGCTACAGTTATAGCTTTATTTCCCTTTAAAACAATAGCTTTTAATTTTTTAGAACCCATAACAGCCCCAAAACCAGATCTTCCCGCAATTCTAGCTTTATCATTTACAATTCCTGAGATTAGCGAGAGTTTTTCCCCTGATTGCCCTATGCTCATAACTTGGACTTTTCCATGCTTTTCTGTCAGTTTTTCTTCTGTTTGGACAACATCCAACCCCCATAAATCAGAAGCATCCAATATTTGTTTGTCATCATTAATGATGGTTATATATTTTGGACTACTTGCCATTCCTTTAATAATAATCGCATCATAACCACATTTTCTAATCTCTGGACCAAAATATCCTCCACAATTAGAGTCTCCCCAGGTTCCTGTCAATGGAGACTTACCAGCGACCATAAAGCGCCCTGTCAGAGGAGCAACTGTACCCGTTAATAATCCTGGAAAAAATCCAAAAAGAGCATTAGACCCAAGAGCATCCGTTTTTGAAGGCATATTTTCATAAATTAATTTTGCTGCTAGACCATAACCTCCAAGATATTGTCGATAAGTCTCATCTGGTAATTGTTCTTCTTTAAAAGTTTCCTCAGAAAGATTTATCCATAAAATTTTACCCATATATCCGTTAGACATATTATTCTTATTCCTTTTTTATTTAAAAAAATTTAATATTTAAATCATATTTTACGCGACATTTATTATTTCTTAAAATAATTTGAGAGGTTTAGATTCTTTTATATTACTATTTTTATATTCATAATAGTAAGTTTGGAAATCTTTTTTCCATTGCTAATTCTTTTTCAATGACTTGATTTAATAACTCTTCACGTTCTTTGCCGCCAAGAACTTCTAATTTCCTAATGCTCAATGGATCGACTTTTTCTCTTAAGAGTTTAATCTCTTTTTCTGTTGGGGGTTTGGTTTCTTTCAAATCTTTTGGAACAATCAATTCAAAACCAGTTGATTTTTTTACAGTCTCGAGATCT
>SDNM01000087.1 GCA_004524385.1 Promethearchaeota archaeon | reverse complement strand
GTTTTATTAAAAGGCTCCCAATACCTAACAAATTACCTAGCTCTTTATCAAATCTAGGAAAAATACTATCAATTCTTTCTCAATTGAAATATGAAAT
The DNA here is from genome assembly GCA_004524385.1 of Promethearchaeota archaeon. Taxonomy (GTDB): domain Archaea; phylum Asgardarchaeota; class Lokiarchaeia; order Sigyniarchaeales; family SOKP01; genus LW40-45. Next base: position 6,503 of record SDNM01000087.1, on the reverse strand, counting down.
AAAAAAAAAACCAAATTTGAATTTTATTAAATCTCTTAATTTGATTGATTTTGATCAACAAATAAATTTTTTCTTGGAACTTACTAACTCTTTAGTCAACACACTTTATTTTGATCAATTACAGCAAACATCAATATATCCTTTACTAGATGAATTTTTTTCCTCAACGAAATATTTTCCTAATATTAATTTAAAGCAAATTTTGATCCAATCATATAACTCAGAATTAGTTACATTCAATAATGAAGAATTACAGTCGTGTTTAAACAATATAAATTCTCTTTATTTAGAATTAAGAAACCATAATGAATTGAACCTTGAAAGGGAAGATATCTGCTTTTAGCTGAAATTAAGAGAATTATATTTTGAACATAGATTTATATTATTGAAAAAATTATATATTATATTATATAATATAACTCAATTTATTCATATTTTATTTCATTAAGGTGAATTTTAATGGTTGAGAATACTAATAAAGATTTTAAGGAGAAATATGTAAGAAGTGTAATAAAGCTTGGAAATTCTCATGCAATTACGTTTCCACAAGATTGGACCAAGGAAGCAAAACTAAAAGAAAAATCTGAAGTAACTATATATCCTATTGACGAATCCTCAATAGTCATAAAAACTGGTGATAAAGAGAAACAAAAGACAGTACTTAACATCAGTCTTGAATGGTCAATTGATTTAATCAAACAAGCTCTCATTTCAGCATTTAAGCTCGACGTTAATGAGATTTACATTCAACTTAGTAAAAAAAATCAAGACGAGATTTTTGATTTATTAACTCAATTGAGGGGGGAAATGATTGGCATGGATTTCAAAGAATTACAAGACACGAATCAATTTCTCGTATACTTCTTAACGGACACCTCAAAAAAGACTTTTAAAGATGTACTTATGGAATTAATTAATACCTTCAGAAGAATAATCAACAATGTCATCGGAGGGAAAAATAAAAAAAATAACGAATTATTATTAGCTGAAATTGATAGAAAATATTCTTTAGGCAGGAGAATTCTTATTACGGGATTATCAGATTATCCTGTCTCTAAGAGTTATCGTAATTTGCCTGTTATTCAATTCTTGGGAAATCGCGTCGTTCTTATCTATGTTAGAGATTTTATTAACGAGTCATTAAACTTACAATATTTTCCTTCAAATGTTATACAGAAATATTCTGATTTACTAATCAAAATTCCCAAGCTTCTAATAGATATAGTAAATGATTATGATAATATCAACCTCAAAACAATTTCAGAGTTCTATAATGAGTTAAATAATTTAAATTCAATATTTTCTAAAATAAAGCTAGGAGAAACTTTTGAAGAACTTGAACTAAGGAACTCCATTAAATATTTCTTAAATAGCTTCCAAAACTTCTTTGATATTGGTATGACTAGGCTGATTGAAACAGAAGTCGGTATGGTTTAAATAAAATCATAAAATCTAAATTTCAATTTATTTTATATTAAATAATAAATTTTAATTCAAATATCCATTAAATCATAATGTTGTGAGTAATAAGTGGCAAAAAAAAAAACTAATAAAGTAGCTGAAAATGATGAAATACCTGAAGGTAAAGTTGATGAAGATGGAGAGGAAATTTTAGATTTATACGAAGAAAAAGATGACTTAACTGATGATGTAATTTACGACCTCAGTGAAATAGAAGATGAGATGTTGGCAGATGAGACTGAAGATGAAGAATTTGGTTATGAAGTTAGTGAAGTTGAGAAAATGATGAGAAAAATTAAGTGCGAACCTTGTTCAGGTAGTGATAGCAAGCCAGATTGCAAAGTTAGAGATGATTTTGGGTGTCCGCCTGGAAAAGAATCAAAAAAGAAACCTTGGACCGAAGCAGAAAGAAGAGGCGTAAGAAAAAAATAACTCTTTTCGCATGCTAACTAAAACTAAAAAGTATTTCATTTTAATCGTCATTGATGTTTTAATTAGTGCGTTTATTTGGCACGTGAATGCTTCGTGGAACAATACTTTTTGGACGTGTTTAATTTTAAGTACTACTACTTTTTTAATCATTTTTACACCTTTTCAAATTTATTTTAGTTTGAGGGAAATATATTTTGATAGATGGAGATCTCTCCATTTAGAAGCGATTGAAAAATCGAAAGTTAAAATTAATGTTGAAGGGGGATATTTATACGCAGATCTGATAATTTCAAGAAATCAAGAGGCTGTAAGTTTAAAAAATACAATTGTGATTATAAGTCCAGGATTTTCTGATACTAAAGAAACTCTCCAGTATTACTATTTTCCATTGGTATATCATGGATATGTAATTTTAACATATGATGCACGAGGGATGGGAAGATCTAAAAAAACTGGAAAAAGAAGCGATTTTATAAAGCGTATTGAGGATTTTAAAACAATAATTAAATGGTTAAGAAATCACGATAAATTCAAAAATTTTAAAATCAACTGCATTGGAATAAGCATAGGGGCATTAACAGTTTTATGTGGAGGCTTTTCCAATAAAAAGATTGAAAAAATTGTTGCAATCTCATCAATCTCAAAATATAGAGAAAATATAAAGATATCAAAACGGATAGTTAAATTTAGTTATCTCATGAAGGGCATAAATTTAAAACCTAACGATGAGGCTAATGAACAATTGTCCCCTTACCTCATTATAAAAAATTTAAAAAATGATTTTTCTCAAGAGGAATGGAAAAAATTTACAAGAAGAGTCTTTCTTATACACACTAGGAATGATAGAATAATACCATTCAAAAATTTTGAGGAAAATAGAGAGATTCTGGAATTATCAACAGAAAATCAATTAATAATGAATAAAGGACGCCATACGTATAAAAAAGATGAGCTTGCATTAGTTGGAGCTATTCTTAAATTTCTTAATAAATAGTTATAATATTTTAATAAGAGCGAAAATCGTTTCAAGAGCCAGTTCTATACTTACATTGATTAATTTAAGTTTATTTTTATAGTAATTAGGATCAGTTTTACTTTTCTCTATTTCCTCAAATAAATTGAAAAATTGTTTTTGAGACTCCAATTCCATTGAAAATAGTTTTTTTCGTGGGGTAGCATCTCCCAATTTCACAAAACATCCATGATCATGAAAATGATCGACAGCTGGATAACAAGTCTCCCAGAGTTTTTCTTTTAATTTATTATAAACTTCATATGCTACAGTCTCACAACATTCTTTGCTTTTCTCACAGTAACAAAAATAAAAAGGCAATTTTTCTTTATTTGTTTTTAAATATTCTAATAGTTTTTCATAGACATAATCAATCTGTTTAATACTTAAGCTAATATGGTTGTGATTTGCAGATGGATTACATTTAAAAAATAAAGGTTTTTTATAATATTTTATATCGTAGAGTTCCATTACATTTAGTATGACGTTTTCTTTGAGCCAATGATCAAATTTATAAGTGATAGACTTTTTTTTTAGGTCCCTGTTTAATTCTTTTGGAAGCCTTTCTAGAAGTGAGGTTTCATGAAAGTCTAATACATAAATGGGTATATCTTCTTTTTCCCAATACTTTTTGAGTATCTTTTTTAAAATTTTAGCGTGTTCTGGAATAGGATATTCGATTTGATCATCATTAAAATTTTTATATTCAGGAGCAAACGTTCTACGCCAGAATCTGTTAAGATTCGTGCCATTTTTTAAATAATAGCCTGATTTATTATCTTTAGAAGGATTGAGGAACCCGTAAGGATTCATTAATGGAAGAAAAATTAAAATCTGGTCTTTTTTTAAAATTTCTTCAATATTTATCTTTTGTTCTTGGACCATTTTGAGAAACTCCAAGATGCCAAAGAGACCGTTATATTCGTTGTGCTGGGCACCAATAAAAATTTTTACAGGTTTAATCTCATCTTTATCAAGAGTTTTAGTAATAAATATTATAGGTATAATTCCTTCTGAGGTTTCGAATTTTTTATAGGAGATATATTCTAATTTGTCTAATTTTTCAAGTTTATTTATAATCTCTAAATATAAAGTCTTTCTTTCATTTTTATTCAGAAGTAATTTTAAAGTTTCAAGTTCCATTTATACAATTATCTCTTTATCCTATTATTTGATCCCAATCAGAAAAATTCATTATTTTCTGGTAATTTTTTGTCATGCTTACAAACAAAACACAGCCAATACAAAAGATATTTACGAAATCCTCAAGAGTTAAGTTTAACATCTTAGCATTCTTTTCTGAGATTCCTTGTCCTCGAAAAACCTCAATCTGCCCATCAAATCCCGATAAATTCACCACAAATTCTTGTTTATCCAAGCTTCCGCTATACGTTCCTCTTGCGATTCGGGCTAATCCTCCTAAAGGTATGATTTTTCCTTCTTTTTGTGCCAAATAAATTCTTAAATCAAAAGTATGTTTTTGATTCTCATCTTTAGCCCACGGTGGAGTAATGACTGAGAATTCAGCCATTTCTTGAATGGTATAGGGATAAGGGTTTCTATTTTTCATGAATTTAGCGAAAAATTCCTTCTTACTCTCTTCAACTAATTCTTTCAAATTATTTAGATCCTCATCAGGACCTATTGGAATTACACCTGCTCCCCCTGATCCCCCATTAGGTTTGATAATAAATGGTTTTTTATAGGTATTTATCACATATTTAATTTTCTCAATTAAATCCTCTTCTGTATATGCCTTTGTGAATAGGAGGTACTTAAGATTATATTTCTCAAGAGCTTCTTTTGCGAAAAAGCTAGCTAAATAAGTTAGAGATTTATCATCAGTTATTCTAAAGATGGGATTAACAATAATACTGTTAATTTTGCGGAAATCCCCCTTAACTAATTTCGAAAAAGCTTCATCATGAAGGCGCCTTGCGATACCATCTGCTAATAATACGCTTATCTTAGATTCTTGGTTAATTTTTACCCATTTGTCTGAAAATGAGAGAGTGGTGGATAATTGTTTATAATCAGCAATTAAAAAAGCTACATCCTCCTTAAAATCATGGGGAAAATTATTAATATTATATATTCCAACAGTAAGATCTTTAGCTATAGCTTTTTTTCTTAAATATTCAATCATAATTACTTTTTCATGAATCAATCCATCATTTATGGGAACTCCAACTAAGACTAGAACTTTATTATCCCCTCTCTTATTGTTATCAATCGCTAGCTTAATTGCTTCAAAATATCCATCATACTTTACTGCTTGTTGCTTTATTGTTAAAATCGAAAGACCCCTATTCGAACCACCATTAGTTTCTAAAAGAAAGAATTTCTTACCCTCCGGCTCGTCGCAGACCATGAAATCAATGCTTCCAGCATAAAAAGTATCAGTTTCACTCAAATAATGATCCCTATTTTCCTCCATTTTTTCTAATGCTTTTTTTCTAACCTTATCTGCAAACTCATCTTCTTGAGATCCTCTTAAATCAGCAAATAGAACTAGGTCTAATCCTAATTTCTTACCTAGATTAACAAGCTCCAAATCAGAATCAGTGATACTCTTAGACATCAATTTAACAAACCTAGATATTCTATCCTCATTCATCATTTTTAAAAATAAATTTTGTTATATTAAGATCTAAAATTTGTTTAATTATAAGGTAATGTAAGCACAATAATAATTTTTTATATTTATTAATTAAAGCGAAATATAATGATTACGATAATTCTACATTCTATTTTGTTTTAAAGACTAATAATTGATATAATAATTTAATGATCAATGAAATCACTTCTAAAGAAAAAAATCCGTTTTCGTGAAAATTTTTCATAGGACAGAAGAAAAGTTTAGACACCAGCAGAGAATAGATGAAAGGAAGAGAAATTTATGTAAAAAACGTGGTGTTACTTTAATAGCAATAGGTTTTAAGTGGATAAATGGTAAACTTCATAAAATTAGATTTGATGAAATGGAACAAGAGATTAGGAATTTATGCATTGAAAATGGTATCCAGGCACCCATTGATACCGTTGGAATTGATTGGAAATCTCTTGATGTTTCACCACCCAATAAAATTAAAGAAATGCAAGATCTAGCAAAAAGTAGGAATGGAGATTGTCTTTCAAAGAAATATCTTGGAGATAAAGTAAAATTGAGATGGAAGTGTAATATCCATAATTATGAATGGAAAGCTATGCCTCATAATATTAAGCCAGGGCATTGGTGTCCTATGTGCGCTAATGAAGCGAGAAGTGAATCTAGGAATAAATATTGGGAAAAAAGAAAATAAAAATTAAAGAGGTTTACGGATTCCTGGTTTCCATTAAGGATCTAAAGGTACAGATAACCCTGGTGGTTTCCTTTGATTGAAAGTCTAAGCGATCCTAGCAAAATTTTTTTTATTCTTGTCTGTTCTTTATATGATAAATCTGAAAATATCAACACATAACCTTTTTCTAAATTTATAACAAATAGAAGCCCTATTTTTATCAAATTAGAATCTTTATCTAAAAGCGATATTATTACATAATGATATGGAAGTTTACTTAATTCGTATATATCAATTTTTCGTTCAATTATTTCGTT
>SDNM01000086.1 GCA_004524385.1 Promethearchaeota archaeon | reverse complement strand
AGGAAATTTCAAACTGAACCGAGGCAAATTGGATAACTATGACTTTCAGTTACTCGCGGCTCCAGAAGATTTGATGTTCTTCTGTAATGGTGAGAATTCAACTATTCATATGGTAACTAATAAGAATAGATTCGGAGAAAGAAAATTAAAAATTCAAAAGGGCACTACGGGAAGGAATTTAGGGAAATTACTAAAATTTGCTAACCTATTGGTTATTGATAAGGAAGCTCCAGTTTAATTCCATTAATATACACTATATTTTTTAAAATTTTTATCTTAAAATTTCTTTATTTTTACTTTTTCTTTTTTAGATTTTAAGGGAATGAAAAATTTATAAAAGGGTCATTCTAGAAATAACATTATGTCAGAAAAAAAAATGTCAAATGAAAGACTGTATTACGAACACTGGCCTGATAAAGTTCTCAAGGAAATAGAGTATGAAGATAAAAACTTAGTGGATTACCTTGAAGACTCTGTGAAAACTTATGGAGATAACGTGTTGACCTATTTCATGGGATTTGAATTAACATACAAACAAACATTAGACATCGTATATCGAATAGCAACTAAACTCACGGAGCTTGGCATAAAAAAGGGAGATACTGTAGCAATTCATTTTACAAATAATCCAGCTTTTATTACAGCTTATTATGGAGTATTAAAAATTGGAGCTGTGGTAACAAGCATATCACCACTTTTTAAATCTTTAGAAATAAAGCGACAATTGAATGATAGCGAAGCAAAAGTCTATATTGGATGGGAAGGCTTCTCACAGATCGTTGATCCTATTATTGGGGAAACTGGAGTAAAGCATAAATTTTATAGCAATTTAGCTCCTTATCTTTCCCCGGAACCAATGGCTCCACCTCAATATCCTTCTGGAGGGGACCCCACATGGGAAGATATAATTAGAGATATTGCCCCAAATCCGCCCCAAGTCGAAATAAATCCAGATGATCTCGCAATGTTACAATATACTGGCGGAACTACGGGCTATCCTAAGGGAGCGATGTTAACTCATGGAAGCATTGCATCTTGTGTCTTACAAGCAGAAGCTTGGTTTGTGGAAAAAGAGCTTGGCAAGGAAGTCACGCTTGCTGCATTACCTTTTTATCATATATATATGGCATTCATGATGAATATTGGAGTTCATATGGGAGGAAAGCTAGCTTGTGTCTTTAATCCGCGAGAACCACATGAGATCATTGAGGTCATAGAAGCCACTAAGGCAACCTTATTTCCAGGTGTCGCAGCAATTTATAATAACATTAACAATTATGAAGGGATTGAGAAACATGATCTTTCTAGCATTAAGTATTGTTTTAGCAGTGCAGGTCCATTACCAAATGAAATTAGGGTGAAATTTGAATCCTTAACGGGGGCAAAATTGCGTGAAGCTTATGGTTTAACTGAAATGTCGCCAGTAGTTACTGCAAACCCATTTGACGGACTAAATAAACCTGGTACAATCGGCATGCCTATTCCTAATACTGAAGTAAAGATTGTAGACCCAGATGGAAAAACTCTTCCTATTGGAGAAGTTGGGGAAATTATATGTAGGGGGCCCCAAATGATGAAAGGTTATTTCAAACGAGAAGAAGAAACTGCCAATACTATTAAAAAGCTTGATGATGGAAAAGTCTGGTTATATACAGGAGACCTTGGAGTTATGGACGATGACGGTTACATTACTATAAAAGATAGACTTAAGAATCTCATAAAATACAAGGGACATTCAGTCTATCCAACAGAGGTAGAAGATCTCCTGTATGAAAATGAAGCCATTGAAGAATGTGGGGTTATTGGAATAATTGATGAGGAGGGTAAGGAGAACATTAAAGCTTATGTTGTTCTTAAAGAAGAATTTCAAGGAAAGATGACTGAGCAAGATATCGTAGATTGGTCAAGAGAAAACATGGCATTTGATAAGTATCCGAGATTTGTAGAATTCATAGATGAAATTCCTAAAACAATTGTAGGAAAAGTGTTACATCGTGAATTGAGAGATCTCAAAAAGGAGTAATTTTTTTTTTCATTTTTTTATTTTTTAACAATTTTATTTATCTAAAATCTAGCTTTAGATCAAACAAAATAAAAAAATAAAGAAAATTAAAAACTTAATAATATTCAGTTTCAACCATGGTCGTTGAGTTGACTAATTCTTGGGCTGCTTTGGTTGCTCGCATTACTTTAGCCATGTTTCCAATAAGCTTGAATTTACCTGCCATTAAGCCTTGAATTGGGTCAAGTTCCTTTCTCAAGACCTTTACCCAATTATCATAAGCTCCAGAAAATTCAAATTCAGCACCAACTTTACCTTCGCCTAATGGACGAGGTGGAGAATTAGGAGGTAAAATATCATATTCTTCCCCTTCTGCTAATGCTTTTACACCAGTACAATCTCCTTTTAAAAGTCCAATAAACATTTTCAATTCTTTATCCAAATTACCGCTTGGTTTGATAACAAAAACAAAATCACCTTCCCACCAACTTGCGGCTTCTTTATAGTTTGGATTGTCATTTACAGCTTTCATAAAAGCTTCAGCCCATTCTTGCGTTCCGAATTTTGGCATGATTATCACTCTTTAGTTATTTTTGTTCTAATTAAAATTATTTAATAATTTGTATAAAAAAGAATTCTAAATAAAGAATTTTATCAAGAAATATTGTGTCGTATTTTTAGAGAGATTAACAAAATATTACTAAATACCTATCCCGATAGTATTACCGATCCCAGCAACAATAACTTTTGTACCTCTTTCTGTTCTTTTCCTAATAGCCATTTTAATTTTTTCCACGATTTGGGGCACAGATTGCGTTATTGATTTTTTCATCGTTGTTATGGCATCCTCTAAAGATTGCTTACAAATTAGAGCATCAATAGGAATAGATTTTTTAGTTGTGGAATCCTCTATAAAGTATTTTTCAACTCCAATCCCTCCAATAGCGGCTCCAACTCCAACTGCCAGTGATCCTGTCTTTTCTCCAGTAAGCTTTAATCCTGCATCGATCATAATTATTCGAGAGATAGAATCTCCATGTTTTTCAATCAGAATTTTAATAGCTTTTCCTGGTTTTCCTACAGTTCCACCTGGACCCTTCGCTCGAACTACATATACAGTTCTTTCTTCAAAACTTATTTCTTGAACAATTGTATCTTTAGCAATATCTTGAGCTTCAATATCCTCATTATTAGAGAGATCTCTTACGAGGGTCCCCACAACCATAGGACCAAGAGCATCTCCAATTGGGCTTCCTTCAGCAAAAGCTTTTGATGCGAAAAAAAATGATTTTGCTAATGATAATATTAATGACATTTGCATAGCAATTTGCATAAGTAAAATCATAGATTTTGATTTCTTTCCAAGAATTAGGTAATGTTTTATTAAGCGATAAATGAAATTTACTGCCATAGCTGCTTCTAATAGATTTTCTAAACGTTGCTGTGTAGCATCCTCAGCATTGGGAGCTATCATTGCCACTTCTTCTCTAAATCTATAATCCCTAACATCTATTACATGGTCTAGTTTTGGAATTATCCCATAAGGATCCAGCATAACTGGGATAATTGCGATAAAAGTCATAAAGTCTTCGAGTTTAATCATAAGATCCTTTTCAGTTTCATTTTTATTGGCATATTCCTTAAAACTTGTAAGTAATATTTGTTTACAATCTTCATCCCATTTCTTTAGCTTTTCTAATCCTGTTTCAATTTCTTTTGCTGCTTTCCAAGCTTGAATTCGCTGACCATAAAACATACTAACGAAAATTAATAAAAAGAATAGGAGGTTAAGAATTAAAGAAAATGGATCTGTCTGCTGCTGACCAAGTTGAAATATATTATACATTTTACTCTAAAAATCCAGAATTTTAAATGAGTTAATTTTTATAATAATTTTTAATGCAGAATTTTAAATAATATTTTCTATTTTCTATTATAAAGACCATTTTTCTAAGAAGAATAAAAGCTTATGATTGATGAAGAAGACGATGATGAAGAAATTTTAAAAAAAGGATTTACATTTAAAAGTGCATTAAAAACACTTCTTGTTGTTTTATTAGTCATGTTAGGCGCTTACTTTATGTATCTTGGATTTAGTCCTGATCAATGGTCTAACTTCTTTTTAGGTATTTTATTTTTATGCTTAGGTACGACTCTTATGCAAATGCAAAAAGAAAAACAAGATCCTTTACGACAAACACTAACGATATTAATTTGTACTCTATGCAATTTAACGCTCGTTAGAAATTATAAGTCAGGGGACTTTATATTTAATAAAAAAGATAAATGCGATAAATGCAATGGATTAATGGAAATAAAAAAGATTTATTCTGTAAAATTGAAAAAATCTCCAGCGCCAATTAAAAAGCAAGAGACTAAAAAAACTAAAATGGATAAAATCCCGAATAATAATTTAAAAGTAAACACATAAATTAAAGAATATCTCTAATAGAAAAGTTTTTTAGATAGGAGTAATATAACCTCTCATTGATAAATGATTCTTGAATAGGAAGTAATATGAGAACTATAATTAAAATTAATATTAATCAATTACAAATTCAAGATTCATTTTTCTTTGATTTCTTTATTCTGCCAAGCGAATATTAAATTTTTTCTTAAAAATATATTCTCTTGGCTGCTGATTGATTTAAATATATAATCATATAAATTTTAATTATAATAAAATTTAAAAAAAAAACATTAATTTAATTAGAGATTTAGAAAAAATATATCATTAAATATAACAAATAGAAGTTAAGAACATGGCAATTAAACTTAAAAGGCAAGTAACCGGTATTCTTAAAACCATGCAAGAAAAAAAATCAGAATTAATTGCTTCGGAGTTCGCAAAAGAATTAAAAATCGATTATATTGTTTTAATGTCAGCAATTAATGATTTAAAGGACAACAAGTTAGCTGGCTTTAAGGAGGAAGAAATCTTTCAGATTTCATTAAATGAGGAAGGAAAAAATTATGGAGTCAACGAGTTACCTGAACGTGCCTTATTAAATATTCTAATAAAGAATAATATTAAAGAAATCGCAGTTAAGGAATTGTTAGAAAAATCTAATTTAGATAAGAAAATCTTTTTTATCGGTTTATCTAATATGAAAAAAAACCGATGGGTTGCACAAAGTAAAGCAACAGGAGAGGATAAAATTTTTCTTATTGCTGAAGATTATCCCAAAACTAAAGTGAAAGAATTTATGGAGAAGATTTTAAATAATAAAAACAACATAGATTTTTCGACGTTATCTAAAGATGATAAAGTTCAATTTGATATTTTAAATAAAAGAAATCTAATTGATAAAAGAAGAAAAACCAAAAGAGTTATATTCTTAACAGATAAAGGTAAAAAGATTGATGTATCGAAAATAGAAACATTAAAGCAAGTTAGTAGAATTAACTCAGAAATGTTAAGTTCAGGAACATGGAAAGATTATAATATTAAACCGTTTGATGTTACCAAGCCCGGTCCCTTGTTAAAGGCTGGTAAAATACACCCTATGATCAATTTGATAAATCAGATTAGAGAAATTTTTATTTCATTAGGTTTTACAGAGATAAGAGGTCCTATTATAGAGAGTGCTTTCTTTAATTTTGATGCTTTATTTCAACCTCAAGACCATCCTGCCAGAGAACTTCATGATACATTCTATTTAAGTAATCCAAAAGTTTCGAAACTACCAGAGAAGGATAGAGTTTTAGCCGTCAAAGAAACTCACGAAAATGGGGGTGATTCAGGGTCTTTAGGTTGGGGTTATAAATGGGATGAGGATATAGCAAAGAAAACTCTACTGAGAACACATACTACAGCAACAACTATTAGAAGATTGGCTGATTACTATCGAAATAATGAAATTCCCCCTATTAAAGTGTTTTCTATAGATAGGGTATTCAGAAACGAGAGAGTAGATAAAACTCACTTAGCTGAATTCATGCAAATTGAAGGAATTATTATTGGCGAAAGAGTAACTTTATGTGATTTAATTGGAAACCTCAAAGAATTTTACAGAAAAATGGGATTTGAAAAGATTGTAACTCGCCCCGGATTCTTTCCTTATACAGAGCCAAGTATGGAAATTGCAGTATTCTATGATAAACTGAATGAATGGATTGAAATGGGCGGCTCAGGTATCTTCAGACCTGAAGTTACTTATCCATGGGGAATCAAGAATCCCGTTCGAGTTTTAGCTTGGGGGATGGGATTAGAACGATTAGCTATGTTGAAATTTGGTCGCAAGGATATTCGAGATTTATATATTAATCCAATAAAATGGTTAAGGCAGGAGTCATACTAGGAGGTACGAATTAATGCCAACATTAGATTTGAAAATTGAAAGATTAGAGCGATTGGTTGGAAAACAACTTGATATAAAAGAATTAGAATATGATTTACAATGGATTAGCTTAGATTTAGAAGATGTCAATGAAGAGGAACAAAAGATTAAAGTAGAATATAATCCAAATAGACCAGATTTTTCTAGTCCTGAGGGAATTGCTAGGGCTCTAAAAGGATATTATGAGCTGGATTTAGGCTTACCACAGTATAAAATTATACAAGGTTCTATGACAATGACGTCTGAACCTAGTGTTAAAAAAGTGCGACCATATATTGTCTGTGGTGTAATCAGAGATATTGATT
>SDNM01000085.1 GCA_004524385.1 Promethearchaeota archaeon | reverse complement strand
TGATGCTCAAACTGAATATTTAGAACAAAATTTGAGATCTTGGGGTGAATTAAAGGCTTTATTCGGAATTGAGATATATAATCTTCCGATTGTTATCGCTATTAATAAATACGATCTAGAAAACGGGAAAAAGTTAAAAAAAGAAGAGTTCATCCAATACATTGATTTTGAAAAATTTAAGTACCTTTCACTTAATAAAACGATTGCTCTTAAAGGAGAAGGAGTTTTAGATTCATTTCAACAAATTTTAGGTTTCATTTTTCCACAATTAACTATAACTTTGAATCCACAGATTTAATAAAGAAGTTCATTAATCAAAAAAGTTCAAGGCTATAGTTTTTCATACATATTTTTAGATATCCGCTTTATATAACCTTCTAAATAAAATTGTTTTAATATATTTCTTGCTTTACGGACATCAGAAGCATTAATTTCTAAAATACTCATTAATTGAAATATTGAAAATTGCTGTGGTAATTTATCTTTAATATTGCTATAAAGTCCCATGGTTATTACTTTTTTCTTTTTACTTTTAAAATTATGTTATAATAGAAGTTTCCAAAATTTTTAAAATATGTGAATAATAGTTGAAAAAAGGTTTTTATAATTCTCAAAGTAACTATAAGTTTTCATTCCCATTTAAAATAGGTCATCCTTGTCTAGTTTCAATCATTGAAATTTTCACAACCTTAGGAAATTCCTATTGAAAATAATTTTGGATAAATTAAAAAGAATCGCATGATTTAAAATTAAAAACTTTTACCTTTCATTATAGATATTTACTCCTCGACGCATTAGAATTTCGTAGGAAAAGGGTTAATTATAACCATATTGAGCCAAAAATTTTAAATTTTTTGTTTTTAAGAATTTGAATTAATTCTAATCATTTTTAGTAAGCTAAATGAGGAAATAGAAAACTTTTAATTTAAGAATTTATTTATATTAAACTAACAACACTATGGGAATTATAATGAAAAAGCTTCAAAACGAAATTCAAAATGTTGAAGGTTTTGTCATATTGAGGCGATTACTTCCTTTAGGTTTGTTGTTAAATTTATTAACCTTACTTTTATTATTATTATAGCTGTCTCCTTTCGTTTTATAAGAATTGGGGTCGTTCCTTTCTTATTAACAAATGGAGGCCTTGTATAATCAATTAATAAATTAAAGTAGGTTACTAATAAAAACAAAAAAAGACTGAAAAAAAAGATGGAAAATAAAGAAATATTTGTTTCACAAATGATGGAGAAAATTCGAGAATCGCTGATTCTACCAGAAAAAGCCTATTTTTTTGACACTACTCTGAGAGATGGGGAACAAACGCCAGGAATTAGTTTCACTCACGATGAAAAATTATCTATTGCTCAAGCTTTAAACGAATTGGGAATAGATATAATAGAAGCAGGTTTTCCCGTTATATCCCAAGGAGATTTTAATGCATGCCGTGATATTGCCAAATTGGGTTTAGATTCGGAAGTGATAGGGTTAGCCCGAATAAAAAAATTAGATATTGATAAGGTTATAGAAGCCGACATGGATAGCATTCACGTATTTATTGCAACTTCAGATCTACATCTCAGAGACAAACTCCAAATGACGCGAGAAGAGGTTTTAAACGATATTACAGAATTGGTTGCGTATGCCAAAGAGCATTACTCCAAAATATTGTTTTCGGCAGAAGATGCCACTCGATCGGAACTAGATTTTTTAATAAAAGCCAACAAAACTGCGATTGAAAGCGGAGCTTCCAGAATAAATATTCCTGATACCGTTGGAACCATTACACCGCAAGCGTTTGGTTATATTGTCAGAAAAAATTACGAGGCTTTACCCAAAAATGTGCGTATCGCGGTTCATTGTCATAATGATTTTGGCTTAGCTGTCGCAAACACAATCGCAGGTTTTGAAAACGGAGCTTCTGAAGCTCAAACGACTATAATGGGATTAGGTGAGCGAGCGGGCAACGCCTCTTTTGAAGAAACCGCAATGTCTCTTTACGCTTTATATCAGATACCTATGAAGATTAATACCAAGATGATTTTTCCTACTGCCAAATTGATGGAAAGCTATTGTGGCGGAAAAATAAAGATAGGACGATTGCAACCTTTAATCGGTCAAAACGCCTTTGCTCATGAATCGGGAATACATGCACATGCAATGATTAAAAATCCTCGCGCTTACGAACCAATTACCCCTGAATTAATCGGGATTCAGCGTTCTGATAATGTTGAGGAGATTATTCGACAATCAATTAAACTCGGAAAACACACGGGAGGGCACGCTCTTAGGGCAAAAATAAATGATATGGGATTAACTACAACTACCGATCAATACAACAAAATTATGGATGACATCAAACGCTTCGGAGATAAAGGTCACGAGGTTACAGAAGAAGACTTCATTGCTATTTTGAAAGATGTTATGGGGGAGCTCCCAGAAGAAGAACAATATGTGAAGCTCGAGGAATTAACCGTACTGACAGGATCTATCACTCCCACTTCTACTGTTCGCTTAAAAATCCGCGATAACGGAAATTATGTTGTTAAACTAGCATCTTCAATAGGAGTTGGCCCTGTAGACGCCTCCGTTAAGGCAATTGTAAAATGTTTTGAACCTATGAGCCGAATTAAGCTTTTAGAATATAATATTGACGCCGTAACCGGAGGAACTGAAGCATTAGGACATGTATCCATTGAGTTAATGGACCTCGACAGTAATCACATCGTAAGTGCCAGTGCTACACATGAAGACATAGTGATGAGCTCCGTCCTAGCGTTGCTAAAGGGACTCAACCGTATCATGAAGCATAAAAATGTATAAATTGACTTTTTTTATTTTTATTTTATTTATTTAATTTTTCCAACTATTATAACAATTAATTTTATCCACCAAAAAACTATTTGGAAATGCTTCATTATCAAACTTTAGTTATTACGAGACACTCAAGTTAGTATATAGTCCTTCGTTCCCTCGCAAGAGACTTTGAAATAGAATTGAAAAGATGGCGATGAGGTGCCATCTTATTATAGGATTTTAATGTTTTATTTATGAAAAATCAAATAAATAAATAAGGGTAAAATTTTCTATAGATCTGGGCTCTCTTTTGAGATTTTTAAAAAATTATCTCCAACTGGAGCCTTTCCATTTCCATATATTTGATATAAGCCTGTTCTTCTCGCACATTCTGAAAAACTGCGATATACATCTTTTCGTAAATCGTATAATGCACAGGTTTTATATATGATTGGATTCCATATATAATATTTATCGTCAGGTTCAAACCAAAGTTTTTCATCTTTTAGAATTTGCTTAAAATCTTCCTCTCCAATAACTTCTGTAAGATCTTGTTTATTTAACATAAGAATAAGAGGAATTTCTTTGATTAATTTATCTGCTGTTACACTTTTTAATTCCTTTAATGCTTCAATGTTATCTTCAAAAAAATGAGTTTGCGAATCAACCACAAAAATAACACCATCTGTTCCTTTAAATATCTTTTTTCTTAAAGGAGAAAATCTGCTTTGACCAGCAACGGTATAAACATGATAAAATACTTTTCTTTGTTTTGTTGATTGAAATATACCCCGATCAAAATATAATGTTGAGCCACTAGCCATTGCAATTTTTGTTAGATTTCCTGTAGGTTCAATATCTTTTTTTTGTTCTTTTGTTAATCTATAAAGTGTAT
Source organism: Promethearchaeota archaeon (assembly GCA_004524385.1). Classification (GTDB taxonomy): domain Archaea; phylum Asgardarchaeota; class Lokiarchaeia; order Sigyniarchaeales; family SOKP01; genus LW40-45. Next base: position 2,992 of record SDNM01000085.1, on the reverse strand, counting down.
CAACTACTGTTGTTTTTCCGCCACCCCCCATTCCCCAATAGAGAATTTTTATATACACTTTATGATCGGCTGTAAATCGAACCATTAAAAAATCTACCCTAGATCTAAAATTGTTTGGGAAATTTAATTGTTTCTTTCAATAATATTCTTAAAAATTATGAAATTTTTTAAAAAATCCTTTAATGTTATTTATATAATATTATAATTAAGTATTTAATAGTCGTTTTTGATATTTTAACTTTTTGTTCAAATATAATCTTTAAAATAAATGAGAAGATTTTTTTTTTATTGAAAAAAATCATTAAAATTCTACAAAGATTTCTCCAAGTCTGATTTTATAATTGCACCATATAATTAAATTATTATAAGATTCGCCATTAAGTCCTTCTCTAAGTATTAAATTAATAATATCAGAATACATGATTCTCCTTTTTCCTTTCATAATTCTATTTAATTTATCTATAATTTCTTTTAATATTGTAGAATTTTTTTCTGGAAAATTCTTAATTTTTTGATTACACGACATTTTGTTTCGGCTATAAAATACTTTTCTTTTTACACAATTTATTTGGTTTTTATGTATCTAGGGCATAAATTATGTTTAAATTAAATGTTATAAATTACTCTTTTTTTTTTTATTTTTAATTAACTCCCCCTCTTTCTCTAGAGGTGTTTATTTCATTTCATAGAATTTATACTATAATCAAATAGACAATTGTTCTTGAAAATCAAAATAAAATACTCTTGAAATTATATATTTAAATCAAAAATATTTTGGTGTTTTTCATAGAACATAAAAAAGCTTATTTTCAAAGTTATGATTTATGCCCTGAATGTGGAGGAAATTTAGTTTTATCTAGTTACGAAAGAATCTGTAAAGAATGTGGATTGGTAATTGGTGAAGTTTTTGGAGAAACTTCGTATATTTTTAATGATAAAAGTTTGAAATCAAATTTAAATAAACAATATGTAGCTCTAGGAAAACGAACCGATTTTATAGGAGGATTAGGTACATTTATAGATTATGAAAATTCAAAATATTTAAAAGATAAATCTGGAAAGCTTTTATCTCCAAATGAACAAAAATTATTTAGGAGATTAAAAAAGAATTATGCGCAATTCATAAGAATTAAAAATCACGAAACTGAATATCGAATTTTTAATATTTTAAATAAAATATCTATTTATTTAAATCTAAATAAAAATATTCGTAATACAGCTGCTTATTATTATAAAAAAATTTTAAAATATGAGAAGAAGGTAATTAACAATATTTCATTAATAGCATTTTGTATTTTTTATGCTACAAGAAAAGAATGTCATAATGCACCATTTACAATTAACGAAATTTCTAATGCCTTTCAAAGTTTTGGTCATAGAGTTAATCCTAGGCTTATTTTAAGGGATGGGATTAGATATAAAAGACACTTATCAATAGAATCTGCGCCTCACAGAAGTGAAGATTATCTTATAAGATTAATAGATAATGTTGTTAAACACGACGATTTAGAAACAAGATTAATAAAAAAGGGAAGCTTTTGGTCAAAAAAAGAATTCCAAATTAAAATTACAATAAAATGTCGTGAGATATTAAAATATTTGACTTTAAAACATCGAGGAGGAAGAAATCCTTTTATTTTAACAGGAGCAATTATTTATTTAGCAGATAAATTATTAGCTAAAGAATATAACCAAAAAGCTATTTTAACTCAAAAAATGATATCAGAAGTGACTAAAATTGCTGAATATTCAATAAGAGATCATTATGTTAACTTATTAAAACCATTATTCATGAAAAATTAAAACTAAAAAATATTGAGTTCAAATATAAAGATTAAAATCATATAGGCACTTTTCTATATGAATAAAAAACAGCTTTCAAGAATTTTACTAATAAAAAATGATTTTCTCATACATATAAAATCTTAAATAAAATGTAAAAAAAAATTTAAGCATTGAAGTGTTAATTATTCAAATATATTAAATAATGGCAGTTATTATAATTAATATTTCAATAAAATAAAAAATTCTATGCTTCTGTAGTGTAGTGCGGTCAATCTTCTCCCTAAATTAAGAATAAGGATTACGCATGCGAGGCTCTCACCCTCGCGACCCGGGTTCAAATCCCGGCAGAAGCATTACCATCTAATTTATTAAATAAATCAAATGTTTTTGATAAAATCTTTATGTAACGTTCAATTAAATCTATTTGTGTCTCATCCTTTAATTTTTGAGAAATGTAATCAATCTTTTCTCCGATAATCTTTTTTAAAGAAATAAAATTAAGATCAGAATTTCTCTTAGTTTTTATAATTTTTTGATCTTTAATGATTCTTTGTTCTGATGATGTATCTGATATTTGTTGATTATTCTCATTTTTTTTAACTACAACCCTTTTATTACAAATTGGACAAAGAATCTCATTATCTTTATTGCGAAAAAGAGGATTGTTACATATTGGGCATGCTAAATTTAACATCGTATGGCCAGATCGAAGAAGTTCCGCCATTTTTTTAGCTTCTTCTTTAATAATAATCACTATATATTTGTATTATTTAATTAAATTAAAGAATATTGGAAATAAAATCAATTTTAACTTGATAATTCTCTATTTTTAATTTTAAGCAAATTTACTATGTATCCTGAAATTCTATTTCTTAAATGTTTTGAATCAATTTCAAGATATACATCCAATAATTTCTTATTTTTTTCAAAATCGGTAGTAAATACATTTGGATACTTATTTATCAATTCTTTTGATACATTTTTGATTAAAACTGTTCTTACCTTTCCCATCTTTTTTTTCCAAATTAAAACATTTTATAAGTAATTATTTTGATATAAATATTCAATAAAATAAATTTTTTTTGTAAATATTTGAGTTTTTATATTTTTAATCTTTTTTTAGTTAATCCTTTCATAATGAAAGAATAAAAAACATTATTATGAAAAATTATTACTCCGTATTTTCTTAAAAGCGATAATTTTCTTG
>SDNM01000084.1 GCA_004524385.1 Promethearchaeota archaeon | reverse complement strand
TATTTAAATCATTCAAAGTAGGCATTTTACTAGCTAATTCCTTTTTAAATTCTTTCATTCTTTCTAATGTATTCTTAGCATTTCTCTGAGCAAATTCTTTAACTGAATCAATCCCAATTTTATTTAATACGTTCGCAATTTTGTCTCCTACACCGTCTATCCTCATTAAATCTGCGATTTCTTGAAATGTATCTATCATTTTTACGGGAATTCCCGTTTTTTTTGCTAGCTTTGACATTTGACTCTTAGTTAAATTTAGTAGATCCTCAATCTGGGTGTACCCTTCTTTTATTAACAAATTTGCGTACTTTTTACTAATTGCCTCTACATCCTTAATATTCATTTTATGTTCCCATTAGTTTTAATAAGAAATTATGTTAGCATTCCTTTAAAATATATATGAATCATGGAACATCCATATGAGTTCAAAGCATAAATAAAAATTATAATTTCTAAATATATTTAGATGTTATTTGAATGAATTAAGTATACAATTACAAATTATTATAAGTGTGGAGGGAGTGGGATTCGAACCCACGAAGGCCTCTTGGCGATTAGAAAGAATTATTCAAACCTTTGCCACTGGATCTTAAGTCCAGCACCTATGATCGGTCTTGACCCATCAAGATCGTTTGACCAGGCTCGGTAATCCCTCCGGCTATTTTATACCAGAAAGAATGTTGAAATCTTACTAAAGCTTTTTATTCTTACTTAGCTAATAAGAACATTAATTTAAAATATAATTTTCGATTTAAAATTTTTTCTTTACTATAGATTTAAATAAAAATAACAAGATATTAAAATAGTGATATAAATTAATACAGCAAAAATTTTATATAAACGTAGAGATAATTCTAATTTAAACAATTTTCACAAAAAAAATATTAAAAATATCTTTAAAATATCAGAAATATCGAGTGTATTATTTTGCCTGTTGGAATTTTGATAATCAGATGGGATAATGAAATCGGACCAATAAACGAGGGATTTTATCCTAATAACTTGAAAATTACGAATAACCTGCTTACGCAGGTGTATAGCAGCCACAGATATCAATCTTTAAAACCTGGTTTTGCGTCCATCTCCCTTAAAAATAATAAAGTTGTCTCGTTTTTTTCTGGAATTGGTGAGGATTATATCTCTGTTGAGAATTACGTAATAGCTTTACTCCTCAGGCGAGATGAAAAACCCCACAAGTATAGGGATATTTTAAAGAAGATTGCGGCAGAACTTCTAGATAAAATTACAGATGGATCTTATGCTGAGGTTTTACCTCAATTATACATGGAATTAGCAAAAGTATAATTTTTAAAAAAATATTTTATATTTTTCGCAGATTTTTACTTAATTAATAGTATATTACTTGAATATAAGTAGAAAGAAAGTAGATTAAAATTCAATTTTTTTTATATTTCCATCGTCACTCATTTCGATAGCTCCGATTTTTACTAAACGACCAATATCTTTCTTAATTGTTACAATTGGGGCTCCCACAGCGGCTCTTAGGTCATCTAAAGGAATGGCTCCAACATCCTGGATTATAAAAAAAGACTTAAAAATCGGGTCCTCTTCCATGATGGGTCGTAATTTTTCAAGGTAATATATTTTTGAATAATTCTCTTCATGGAACTGTTTTAAATCAGCCATATTTGCTTCTTGACTTTTAATTGCTTCTTTAAACTCTTTGTTCTTTTCGTTTAATTCATTTAATGTGTTCTTCAATTCGTTATAACTTTCTGCTATATCTTTAGCTTCAGCGATTTTATCTTCAAATCCTATTCTTTGATCTATTAATTGAGATTCCAATTTTGTGATATCTTGTTTTAGTTTTTGCCTTTCTTCAGAATGATTGATTTTTAGCGCATCATATTCCTGTTTAGAAATTCCTCCTTTTATATCTTCTATTTGTTGTTTTAACTCATCAGCCTGAGATTCTGCTTCTTTTATTCTATTTGTTAACGTTTTTAATAATTCATTTTTTCCATTAATCTCTGCATCTTTCTTTGCCAATTCTGTTTTCAATGTTCCTATTGTTTCAATAGCTCCCTCTAATTTTAATTGCTGTGGATTTTTTTGTAGTAAATACGTTTGTAACTCTTTTTGAGCTTGAACCATAGAACCCTTTACCTGGTCTAATTCTAAATCCTTATCTTTAATCATGGCTCTCTGTTCGCCTATAATTCTTTTTAATTCAATTATATCATCTGGAAGATCATCTATTTCGGATAATTTTAATTTTTGGGTGTCTAAGAGAGCTGTCTGTTGACTTATGATTTTTTTTTGTCTTTGGACTAATTCAGTTAATCGGTTGATTTTTTCTTCTATTCGTGCTTGAGCATCTTGCGATACATCGAGTGCATCAAGACTTTTCTTTAAATCTTTTTTAGCCATCGTTATCTACTTTACTACTATAATTTTAAAATTAATTTTAATATTTCATGATAGTAGATGGATTTATTTATTTTTTTTCCATCAAATATATATTACTAATAATAGAGTAATCTTTTATATAGTTATCATTATGAATGAATTTTTATTTCTTTTATTTTGAAATGATAATATAATTAGGATAGGTGATTTTTCTTTTCAACAATCTATTTTAAATCTGGAAAAATAAATCTCTTCATTCTGATATCTTATAATTACAAAAGAGAAAGAGGAAGAATAACTATAAATTATATTAAATTATTTAATGAAGAAAATGAGCTATTGGAGTACCTTAAAGCCAATAATATTAAATTAACGAAATATAAATATCCAACTGAAGAAAATTTAATCTCTAATTTAATTATTTTAATTAAAAATTATTTATCGGGCAAGAAAATCAATTTGTATAATAACATTAATGATTTAAAAGTAGATTTAAACATAAAAGATGAATTCTCAACGGAATTTGCCCTAAAAGTTATTAACCATTTGATCAGTATGAAATATGGTGAAATTACATCATATTCAGAAATAGGAACGGTAATAGGCTCAAAAGCACATAGAGCTATTGGAAATGTTTTAAAAAGAAATCCATTCCCTCTAATTATTCCTTGTCATCGCGTTATAAAAAAAAATGGAAAAGTTGGGGGATTTATGGGAAAAGTAAATAATGAATGGCAACAAAATCTTAAAAAATATTTACTAAAAATGGAATCACAAAATTAAAATTATACATAAATCCGATTTTTAAGAACCTTACGTTCTAAAATCAAAAACCGTCCCGACAGAGCAATTAAAAGCTTTTGTATTTCGAATTCTTGCCGTATTTATCTCTTGAATAAATCTTTCCCCTGAACAATGAATTGGAAAAAGATTCAATTTTTCTGATTTTAATGTTTTAAAAAATTTAATTGTAGAGCTAAATCTTTCTTTTGAAGCACTGGCCATGTGCATTCCGCCAATTATATGAGTTATTGGTTTATCAGTATCAGTCATATTTTTTACATAATCTACTGTATTCATAATTCCAGAATGACAACATCCTGTAAGTAAGACAATATTTTCATTGTATTCGAAAATTAAACATTTATCATCTAAAATTTTATCTACTTTAAGTGTTCCTTCTTGAAGCGAGAAAAAATTGTTAAAGTCTTCTTCCTTGTATTTTCTTGCTATTTCACCAGTTACTGTTATTTTAAGATCAGCATCCTTATATAGCTCGTAAGGATTTTTTGAAAAAACCATATTACCGCCCAAATCTTTAATCCTTTTTGAATTCACTGGCTCTTGATTTACTATTTTGGAGGTTGATAATAACGGTACTATATCTTCCCGAGTTTTATCTTTTAAATCGCTATTTTTAATTTCTTTTGAGCGTCTAAAAAATCTTTCGTATTTTGCATCAGGATGGCAAATAATCGTTATATCTTTATCAATTCGATTTAAAATCTCATTTAATCCACCAGTATGGTCGTAATGCCAGTGTGATAGAATTATATTATCAACATCGTAGAGATTATAATTTCTAATATCTAGATTATGAATATATGTTTTATTAAGCCCTCCAGTATCAAAAATAATTTTTTTTTTCAATTTTGCCGCCCATTGATCATCTGGATCTTTTACATCATATATATTAATTAAAAATCCTAATCCATGCTCAGCAAGGGATTGAGTAGCAAATAATTTATTAAATTCAATAAAGTTTAATCCATAAGTTTTTTGAAGTTGTTGAAATGGTATTACTATGTTATTAGATAATACCATAATTTCTGTTTTTATCATTAGAAAAGAAACTTCCTATCAAAATAATATTACTTAATTTCCTACTATAATTAAAAATACCACAAGTAAAAATCTTTACCGAAACTTTTTATAACATTATTTAAATACAATTATTAAATGAACAAAACGTAATGATGAAAAAGCTGAAAAGGACAAATCCATTAAAAAAGAAGAGGAAAAAAAGAATAACCATCGGGATTAGTCCCGAAAAAAAAAAAGAAATTCAAGAACATTTACAAGATATTAAAAATTCAATAAGAATTTTCTTCTTCAATATAAACACATCCATAAGCAGATACAGAGACAAAATAAAAAACAAGCAGATACAAAGACAAAATAAAAAACATCATAAAAATATTTTACTTACATTAAGTAAAAAAAGGTTTGAAAATGGTTCATCAACCGAATCACCTCAGATAACTATAAATACAACTCAGCCGTCAGAAGAAATTAAAGAAAGTGTAAATTTAATAGACTGTGATCTTGAGATACGAGAAAAACTAGCAGATTTATTTCAAAACATTCAAAGAAGTGATGAATTTAATGATGATTTAATGGAATCTTCTAATATTAAAAAAAAGAAATTTAAAAAAAAAAGTAAAGATCCACATTTTCAGCTTACCAAACAAATCTACCAAAAATATATCGAATTAGAAGAAAAATTAGATAGAATTGAAACGACAACCGAGGCCATAAAAGACGATACATTATGCATTCTCATTGACGTTTCTCAAATTGCCAAAATGATCGAAATTGCCATAGACGATATTACCAATATTGAAGAATACATGAAGGCCTATTTAGGTTCTGATTGGCAAAAAATCAAACATTATTGGCAAAAATATAAAGATAAAGAGATTACAAAAAGCGAATTTGTTAAATCTTGCTTAAAATCAGTTGGATTGAGATTTTTAAACATCTTCATTAGAACTAAATAATTAACTAAAGGTTAATTACTAAAAACCAGTCCTTATAAAAACAATATGATATAATTCCCTATGATTATTAGCATACAAGCAATTACAAATCTTTTACGGAATTTTTCTTTTAAGAATGCAATTGAAAAAATTTGCTGAACCATAGGTGTATTTGCTGTAATAGTCGAGGTCAAAATTAACCCGTTAATTTCTGCGGCTTGATAAAATAGCGAATCTGCCAAACCTAAAGATAAAGACCCCGCGATTCCCATAAATGCGTTATATTTTAGTTCTTCTCTATTTTCCCATTTAAAGCCAGAATAATATTCCCTCTTGAAGATCCCTAATATCAAAATGCTACTTGTAGCGAAAATTATACGAATGAAATTAGTGACAAACACATCACCACTAATAATTCTCGCTTGATGAAATGAAACTATTGCTAGTGCCCAAAAAAAGGCAGTCCCAATAGCAAGTAATATACCAACTAATACGTTCTCAGTATCTTTATCGGCACCTTCCTCCTCAATATCTTCTTTATCTTTCTTACTTAGTAAAAAAACACTTGAAAGAATTAGCGTTCCTCCTATAATTATTGATAAGGTTAATTTTTCACCAAAAAATATAATTGAAAACGGATACACAAAGATTAGTGAGAGTTGGGTTAATGGATATGCTCTAGATGCATCAATTTTTTTTAAAGAAGCAAAATAACACATATCACCAATGGTTACAGTTAAACCAGACGCCAAACACATAAATAAATAAAAAATTAATTCATTATGTTCTAAAGTTAGAAAAATAAGAAAATTCCCGATAATCATTGAGAGAATTAAAGTAAAAAGAGACACACAACTTAATCTAAATAATAAAGTTCCTTTTGGATCTGTTTTATCCAAGCCTTTCTTGTATACTAAAGATGCCAATGCCCATGTAATTATCGCATCGACAGCTAAAATATATCCTATTAATTCTGCCATCTAATTCGACTAATTAATTGTTATTTTTCTTTCAAAGAATCATCAATAATTTTGCCAATTAATACTCTATCAGTATAGGTGCCATCTTTTAATAATATAACATGTTTCTGACGACCCTCAACTTCATAGTTCATTTTCTTAAGATATAATATTTCTGCAGATTTATTACCATCATAATAATCGGCGATTAACTTCTTTAAGCCCATTACTTTAGCTAAACCTTCTATTATTGTTAATAATTTAGTACCTAATCCTTGATTATGAAACTCTGGGTGAATAGCTATCCCCCATGAACCAATATGACGTTGTTTCTTAATCCTAAAATTTGTCTTTAAGCTTGATACTCCAATTATTTTCTTATTATAGAGAGCACCTATTGCGATTTCACTCTCATTGGATAAGTATTTATACCATTCCTCTTTATCTCGCTCTATATCTTTCTTCTCAAATTCATACCCTAAAAATTTATTTACTTTATTAAGCCAATCATGAACATATTCATAGCCGTTATCAGCATCATAATCTTCTATCGTTAATCTCTTAATATTAACGATTCTTCCGTCTTTTAATTTAAATTCTTCAATCTCCATTTAATTCGACCAATTAAT
>SDNM01000083.1 GCA_004524385.1 Promethearchaeota archaeon | reverse complement strand
AATATGTTTAATAGTGATAAGTTTTATTTAAGAAATAAAAAACAAAAAAAATCAAAAATATAAAATTATATTTACAATTAAGATAAATTAAAATTATCGTGAATTAAGAATATAAAAAAATAAAAGTAGTAAGATAAAAATTATTAATATTGAAAATACAATTTAATGAAAAATTTATTATAAATTTCTAATTCAATAAAAAATAATATCCAAAATAAAGAATGGGTAAAGGAAATGCCTAAGAAGTTCATCTTGAAGATTCTAACTGCTGGGGAAGGCGGGGTGGGGAAAACGACACTCCTTCATAGATATGTGGAAGGTAAATTCTCAGCAGAAACTAAAATGACTATAGGTGTAGAGTTTTTCTTAAAGGAAATTGAAGTTGACGGAAAACAGTGCACCCTTCAATTATGGGATTTCGGGGGACAAGAAAGGTTCCGCTTCTTGCTAGAAAGTTATGTTTTGGGAGCAAAGGGAGCTCTTCTAATGTTTGATCTAACACGACCAATGACTTTAGAGAACTTACAACAATGGGTTAATATTGTGCGTAGAAGTGATAGTAATCTACCGATTCTTTTTTTAGGAACAAAACTCGATCTTGTAAATGACGTAATGGTTGATGATGATTATGCGTTACAGTTTAAAGAAAAATTTAATCTATTTAAATACTTGAAAATTTCTTCAAAATCAGGTGAAAATGTTTTTGAATCTTTTGAATTAATAACAAGAACCATCTTAGACCGACAAACCTATTGAATTCCAAGAAGTTGAAAAATATTAATATAATCATAATCGACTCTAATTTTATACTCCTCCCTTTCCAATTTAAAATTGATTATCTAAATGAAATCTACTTAAGTTTGGAAGGAAAAATAAGATTCTACATATTTAAACAAGTTATTGACGAATTAAAAGCAAAAGAAAGAAGAGAACCAAAAGCCAGAAAATTTCGGAGAATGTTTAAATCTGGAATGTCGTATTTAGATAAAAATGAAAAAATCTATCCAATTTATTTTGTAGATGAAGTTAAAAATAAATATGAAACAACAGATGAATTTCTATTAAAATGGTGTATTAGATTAAAAAAAGAATATAGACATGTTTTTCTAGCCACTAATGATTCAGAATTACTTAAAAAAGCCAAAAATTCAAATGTTAATATTATTTTTTTAAGGCAAAAGAAATATATTTCTATTGAAAGAAGCTAATTAATGTATCCATAATTCGATTAAAATTAATGAATATTTTTTTAGAACTCTGCTTAATATTATGAGTATTTTAATTAAATTTTTAATTCATAGTTTATAATGAAATTTTTTATCTACTTTAATTAATAATTAAGATTGAAGTAAAAAAAACAATAATTTATTTTAAGAAATATAATTTATAATTGAGAATCTTATAAATAAGATTAAGTTATTAATTAAATCAATATGATGATACCTTAGTTTTTAATTTAATATCGTCGAATAGGAAGAAAATAAAAATGAGTAGACCTCTCGTATTGAAAATTTTGACTTCTGGGGACGGCGGAGTTGGAAAAACAACTTTACTTCACAAATACATTGAGGGAGAGTTTCTGGCAGACACTAAGATGACTATAGGAGTTCAGTTCTCTATAAAAGAAATGAACATTGATGGTTTTGATGTTATTCTACAACTCTGGGATTTTGGCGGACAGGAACGATTTCGCTTTTTATTAGAGAATTATGTTATAGGAGCTAAAGGAGCTCTTCTAATGTTTGATTTAACTCGCGCAATAACTTTAGAAAATATAGAACAATGGGTGAATATTTGTAGATCGAAAGATCCAAACTTACCCATAATATTCTTAGGGACAAAGGCTGATTTGGTTGGGGAACAAAGTTTAGATGAAGATTATATATTATATCATAAAGAAAAATACAATCTGTTCGATTATATGATTACATCTTCTAAAACGGGGCTAAATGTTGAAAATGCATTTGAGAGTTTAACAAGATATATTATTAAAACTATTTTCTTAAAGCATTAAAGAATTAAAAGTTAACAAAGAAATAGTATTTTATTTAAAATTTATATCTTAGCGAATAAATAACCATTGAAGAAGAAGTTATAACTGAAAATGTTTATTTATACGCATTAAATATTTACCTATAAAAATGTAGTTCCCTATTAAGTAATTATGAAATTTTCTGAAATTAAATTTAATTTTCTTTGTCCTAAAATTATTTTTGGTAAAGGCCGAATTGGCGAATTAGGTCAAGAAATTGTAAAAACTTTAAAACCAAAAGGAAATGAACATCCTAAAACGTTTTTAATTACTGGTAAAAGTTCTTTAAAAAAGTCTGGTTATTTAGAAAAAATAAGAAGTAGTCTAGAGGATTTAAAAATTGACTTAGAAATTTATGATAAAGCAGGGAAAGAACCTACTACTACAATTTTAAATAAAGGAAAAGAAATTGCTCTCGAACAAAAAGCAAACATTATCGTTGGGATAGGTGGAGGCAGTGTTATGGATACAGCGAAAGGTATAGCTGGTTTGGTAACAAATGGGGGAATTGTAGAAGATTATCATGCAGGGAAGGAATTTTTAAAAGCCCCATTGCCCTTTATTTTAATCCCTTCAACCTCAGGCACTGGATCGGAGGTTACGAACAATGCTGTAATAAAAAATGAAGATTCTGGTGTTAAAAAAAGTATCAGAGGATTATGGGCAAGTTTAGCGCTATTAGATCCCAAAATCACATTATATTTACCAAAAAAGTACACTGCTTACGCTGGTGCAGATGCTTTAGTTCAAGCAATAGAATCATTAGTTTCAAAGGGGTCCAATTTTATCTCAGTTTTCTTTGCTAAGGAAGCAATTAAATTGTTAGGGCCAAATTTGCCTAAAGTATATGATGATTTAGCAAACATAGACCTAAGAGACAAAATGATGCTCGGTAGCTTGCTAGATGGTTTATCATTCGCAAACGGAAAACTAGGAGCAGTTCATGGTTTTGCCCATCCTATAGGAATTAAGTACGATTTGCCTCATGGTTTAATTTGCGGGCTTCTTCTGCCATATGTTATGGAGTATAATAGACCACTAAATAATGTAGCAGAGAAGTATGTGTGGATTGCCGAATTATTTAATAAAGAAAAAATCCTTACGAATTATGGGGAATGCCCAAAATCACTACCAACTGATAATAAAGGAAAATCTAAATGGATAATTGAAAAAATTAAGGATATATTCCAGTATATCGGAATTCCGCTTCATCTTAGTGATGTAGGAATTAGAGAAGAAGATATCGATGACATTGTAAAAGATACTACGGGAAGTTCTTTAGCTAATAATCCAAGAGATACGGATAAACAAATCCTAAAAAAAATTCTTTTAAATGCATTATAAGAATATTAGAGTTATTCAAATTTTGCCCGTTTTAAATCTCCTGAATATTTCTGTAATAGTGCCTAATTTAAATCCGTTTCCTATTAAATTATCAAATTCAGAACTGTTAGTAGTTAATGCCTTTAAACTCTTCTCCCATATATCTATTCCCAATTCAAATTTCATATTCTTACATTTTCGGGCATTAACTACTATTTTTTCTGCTGTTCTTTCTCCTAACCCCCTATTCCTAAATTTTGGAAATTGTGTTTTCAAAATATTAATATTTTCTAGAGTATTTAAATGATTCCTCAAAAGAGGTATCAAATGAGATCTCAAAAAAAGAAAAAAATAAATACTCTTTTATCCTAAGTTAATTGTATGAATTCCTTTAAAAATGAAGAAGGTCGGTTGGTTGCGTCTTTCTATGGAACTATTAGGGCAAAAAGCAAAAGGCAATTCAATCTATCAATCCCTAAATTCTTGATTAATAATAAAAAACTTTTTCCAAACCAAGAATACTTTGTAAAATTCTACGAAAAGGATTCTGTTGAGGATAAACTTCATTATCTTATAAAATTTTTTGAAGAAAAACCTGATGATGATCCAATCAAAAAGAAAGTTAAGAAATTAATAGAACAATCAAAACAAGATTAAAATTAAGGTTCTATCCTCTATATTATTATCTATTTTTTAAGAAATATGTTGGCAATTTAATGCCCTTTTTTTGAATGAGTGTTTACATGTTGTAAATCCCATAACAAATTAATATTCCATACCTTACCTTATAAATTCCACAATATTTTTAAAAATTAGAGTAATGTATTACAAAACATTTATTTTCTTTGTATTTTATATTACTATACGACAGCTAACTTTTGTATTAGTTTTTTAAATAGATAAATCGATTTTGAACGAAATAAGAAATTATCGGTGATTAACTATTAAAAAAGTTCACGAGAATGATTTTGAGTATAGGGATGGTAAGGTCAAATACTTAAAGAGAGGCCCCTCGATCGATTGGGGTGTAATAAGACTTAAACCAGGAGAAAAAATGGGAGGAAAAGCTCATGGTCATAATGTTATTGATGAAACATTTTTTTTTATTGAAGGTGATGGCATTATGATTATAGACGACAAGGAATATCCAGCGCCTCAGGGAAGCGTTTTTTTGTGTGAACCAAAAGAAATGCATAACATTCGAAATGATTCCTCAACTCCGATAAAAATCGTCTTTATTAAGGGGGATTATAAACCAGATGATAAAATTGAATAAACAAAAACATTAAAAAATTAAATAATAAAAAAATCAATATTATTAAGTATTTAACCATGGCTAAAAAGAAAAAAAAGCAAGCTAAAAAAGGTCGTCGAACGTATTCTCATAAGCCTGAAGAGATTGTCCCATCAAGAATAAAGATGCCGAATCGCAGAATTGGAGAAATGTTCGGAAGAGTGGTTTCAATATTAGGTAATGACCGAATGGAAGTATTCTGTGAAGATGAGAAACATAGAATAGGAAGAATACGAGGTAAAATTAAAAAACGGGTATGGATCCGTATTGGCGATCTAGTTGTTATATCTCCATGGGATTGGGAAACGGAAATGAAGGATAAGCTTGGAAAATGTGAAATCACTTGGCGTTATATGAAAAGTGAAATATCATGGCTTACTCGGAATAGGAGAATTCCCGATATTCTTGACATAAATAAAATACCATTTTAAAATTTTATCTTCGATAATCTTATTAGTGTAATTTAATCAATTATTAATTAAATTTTATTATTGATCTATTTAGAATCTCTTTAAAAAAGCAAAATTTAAAATTTATAATTACCTTCTTTAGTATATACCTTATTTCTCTTACAAATTTTTTAACTAAACCCAAATTAAATAAGGAAAAAATGAAAATATAATGTCCGATCAAAAAGAGAAAGTTAAAGATGGCAGCGAAAAAGATATTATCATGGAGGAAATTGCTAACCAATCCGTTGAAGAAGAAAAGGAAGATTTAACAACACTTTTCGCAGTTAGAACAACAATTAATCAAGAAAGCAATATATTGAGACAGATCTTTTATCGGTTCAAAATTTTAGATGTAATTCCAGACATTAAAGCTATGTTGGTTAGCCCATTGCTTCCGGGTTATATATTCATCGAAGCTTCACAGAAGAGGGATGTACAGATCGCAATTCAAGGTATCCCTCATATAAAAGGAAGAATAGTTGGACAAATTAAGCTAAAAGAGATTAATCATGTTCTCGTTCCAAGATCCGTGACCGAATTTCTTGAATCTGGTGACACCGTGGAAATTATATCGGGAGTTTTCGAGGGTTCACGCGCTTTAGTAATGAGAATGCCCCATGATACTTCCAGTTCAGAAGAAGTTGTTGTACGCCTTTTACAGGAGGAAACACCTATTACTATCAAAATACATGGGGATTATCTCAAGCTAGTAGAGAAAAAGAAGAGAGAAAAAGAACCCATCCCAGAAATAAGAGTCACAACTCCAGAAGAAGCGGTTACTGATTTAGAAAAGATGATAAGTTTCGATGATGAATTTGAAACTGAGTTAGAAGATGATTATCCTGAGCAATACGAGAGTGAGGCAATTCGAGATTACGAGGAGGAGGAGGAAGATGAAGAGGATGAATGGGCAAAATTCGATGGCTTTTAAAAAAAATTTTTTTAATTCTTTTCTTTTAATAAATACTAATTTTTAGTTTCGAACATATTTTTAAGTAAAAAATTTATAAATAATATAAAAAAGTCATTTAGATTAATAAAAAGATTTCTGAGTTTTATGATCAAAAATATCTTTATAATGAAGGCAAGAACGGGGGAATTAATTTTTCATAAAACTTACGAGGATATTTTTAACGTTAAATTAACAAGTCAATTTTTAAGTGCTATCTTCTCCTTCGTAAAACAAACTTTGAAAACGGCGAAATTATCAGAAATTGAGGTTTCTGAATTTAGATTTATATTTGAAATCGAAAATATTCAAAATGATGAGTTAATGTTTGCAATTTTCGCAGATAGGACAGATAATTTGGTTGAACTTAGAAATCAATTAAGAGAAATCAAAAATCAATTTCTCAGCAAGTTCGATTTGGAATCTTTTGATATTAATTTTGATGGCGAAATTTCAAAATTTCTTGATTTCGAAAATAACATAACGGAGATTATTGAGAAAAGCAAAAAGTTAGTTTCTGAGGAAATAGAAAAAGATTTAATAAAAATCATTAATGAATTGCATACATTTTCTTCTTTCGTGACTTCTTCAGCCTTATTAACACAAACTGGAAGAGTTATTGTGTCTTATTTGTATCCAAATGTACTTTCAGAGATAATAAAGCTCTTAGAATCTCGTTTCTTAATTGGAAATGACAAAATCAACGAACTCATAACTCTTGAAAGTTTT
>SDNM01000082.1 GCA_004524385.1 Promethearchaeota archaeon | reverse complement strand
TTCTTCTTTCCATTTATCATTTTTATCAATTATCACTTTGATTTTTTCTTATTCTAATCCCTTTCAATAATAAATTTTTCTTCCCCATATATTGGAATATCTTTTCGAACTTCTGTCAATGCTTTTATTATTTCATCATCCTCATGATTTTTAAACCACAAATAGAAATTGGTATCACCTTCATTAATATTCACCTTTAAAAAGATCTTTTCTTGATAATGAGAGACCCAAACTTCTTGGATTAAATCCAGATTAAGAAAAACGATATCCCCGATTTTTTTTAATACGCCTTTAGAGTATTTCAAAAAGTCTTTATCAAAGTTTAAGAAATAATCTTTTCGAATAAAATGTTTATTAGTTATTATTTCAAATTCTTCATACTTTTTTAGTTCTTTATTGCTTAATTGTAATCTTTTTTTCATTTTTTTATAGCTATATATTGCATATATAACGCTAAATCCATCATACCCTATAAGGAGTATTATCATCAACGATAAAATAATATCCCAAGTGCTTATATTGAAAAATAACAGTAAGAATACAAAATTAAAACCGATAATAAAATAAATAGCAGATGGAATAAAAGATAATAAGTTTCTAATTTTTGACCGTTTCCATAAAATCTTCTCATCTTCTTCTAAAATAACTTCAATTTTTTCCATATTTTCAATGAGTTTTTGTCTATAATTTCATTCCTAATATTAACAAAAAACTATAGAATATTTAATATTATATTTAGTTCAAGATATAAGAAAATCTTATTTTATCATTAAACTATTATTATAAAATCACTCACTTACTTCCAAGTATGACTTAATTAGATCTTCAGAAGGATAATAAACGAATGCTTCTACTTCTTTTTCCTTAATGGTTTTAACCTTTACCAGTAATCGGTGGTATAAGACACCTTCATTTTCAATAGCATCAATTCTTTCTAATAAAGAATCAGGAACTTTAAAATAAACTTCACCCTCTACAATTGATCCTTCTTCCTGAATGATAAATGGAAATCCTAATGTCTGAGGTTCAACTTTCTTATAATCTGGTAATATGGTTTTTTCATATGATAAATCTTTAAGTATATAATTCCGACTTTTTCCGTGCTGTAAAGTTCCATAAACAAAAAGATTATTCAGTTTCTGGTCGTGCCTTTTATTATTATTACTAGAATTTTTTGAATTCAATTTTGATTTTTCAATTAAGTTGTTAAAAATAAGAGTTTTCAGTTACAGAGAAGAAGCATCAGGTTTTACAAACAACAAATTATTGCCACGAATAAAAATTTCATTATATTTTGCAACAGGACTTTCATCCATAATTTCCGTAACATCTTCTAAAATCATGTTCATGTATGCATCAATTTCTTTTAGAATCCCACGATATTCTGTTCCATCTTTTAATCTTAGCAAAATTTTTGATTTTTGGGCATTTTGCAATATTGTTAAAGGATTTTTTGCTTTTCTCTGTTGAGTATTATTATTTCTTGACATACTATCTTTATACCTTTTTAAAAAAAAATATCTTTAATATCATATCATTAATAGATATTTTAAAGATAAATTTTTTTGAATAAAAACCTTATTATCTGATATTAACCTTTTTAGAATTTAAATTTCATTGGTAATTTCTTTGAAAAAGAGGAGAGAGAATCCAGATAAGAAAAAAGAGATTATAAATAAATACGATGCCACCTCAGATTATTATGAAAGAAGATACTCTGAAATTCAATATAAAAAATATGAAATTGTTCTAAAAGATTTCATCCTAAGAGATAAAGTCATATTAGATGCCGGATGCGGAACGGGATTACTGTATGATTTCATAATTAGTTCAATAGAACAAACCAAAACAGCATATTATTCTTATATAGCAATTGATATCTCAATTAATATGTTAAAAGTTTTCAAATCGAAAAATTTCAATAAAGATAAGAAAATAAGAAACAAGCTAAATTTAGTATTATCAGATTTAGAAAATTTACCAATCAGAAGTAATATAGTTAATTCAGTTTTATCTCTTACTTCTTTTCAAAATTTACCTCACATTAAGGATGGAGTTAAAGAAACGCTTAGAGTAGCAAAAGATGAGATTAAAATTTCAATCCTTAAGAAGAAATTAGACTTGAATCAATTAATCTCAATATTAAAACCAAGAATATATAACCTTGAAATTATGGACAAAGAAACTATAGAAGATGTTATTATTCAAGGAAAAAAAGTTAAAACCTAGGGCATGAATTATTATTTTTGATAAAATTTTGATAATATATCATTAACATTACTTTTAATTTTGAATTTTTTTTTAAAATAATTACACACATTTTCAATATCTCGTTTTAGGAGAGAATTTGCATTTGGATGTCCACTATGAACCCATTGCAACCAGTCTATTATTAATATATTTCCTACTTCGTCCACAACAATATTAAATTCTCCCAAATCACCATGGACTAGGTTTACTTCTTGATATATTATTCTCATTTGGTCAATAATTTGATTAAATATGTATTCAGGCTTATCAATACTCCTATAATAAACCAATTCTTTTCCCCTCAAATATTCCATTACAATTATGTGCCTGTTATATCCAATTGGTTTAGGTGTATTTAATTTGAGCTTATATATCTTTTTTAATGCTTCAAATTCTTTCTTAGCAGCAAGTCTATTTACATAAAGCCATGAGAAGTGGCCTCTTTCGCCAATTAAATCTCTATATTTTTTTATATTCTTAAAACTTCTTCTTCCCATACGATAGATCTTAAGCGCAAAGATATTTTCATTATCATCCATACAGCTATAAACATCGGATTCCTTTCCTTTTCCAATAATTGGACCTAATTGACTGATAAGATTTTTCTCTACTAAAGCATGCAAAGCTAATAAATCGTATCCAATAGAATTAAGAGTGTATGAAATTTCATGCTCAGATGTGTTTCTAATTATTAAATCGTTCTTATGAACTTTTTTAAGTCTAAATAAGGTTTCTTCTCTTGGATATCTGGAATAAAATTTAATATTGTTCACTGAGACATATTCTGACCTTTTCATACCAATTTCTATTGCCATTAGGATCCTAAAATCTTCTTTATCAAGTTTCTTAAGTAGTTTAGCCGCTTCCACAAATAAAATATCTATTTTGTCCTTTTTTAATTTATTGAGTTAAAGCTACAGATCATATAAAAAATTAAATAATTAAAAACTAGATTTTATTTTTATTGATTTTCTAATCTTCTTTTAATTTCGTTCCATTGATCTCTAATGTAATTACGATAAGATTCAATATCTTGTTTGCTAATATTGCTAAATCTTTTTTGCGCACTTAAGTACTGTTCAATGTCTTTACGTTTAGCAGGATCTAAGAATTTTTTACTAGGTTGAGAGAGGACAAATTTCCCATTTATAATTTCATAAAGGGGCCAGAATCCTGTTTCTGTTGCGAGTCTTCCTATATATATTGTATCTTTTGGGTCAAATCTCCAGCCAGGAGGGCAAGCTGAAAGAATATGAAAGTATCTCGTCCCTTTTATATCTCTTGCTCTCTTAAATTTATCATATAAATCTATGGGATAACTTCCATTAGCAGTAGCAACATAAGGGATCCCGTGAGCTTCTAATATTCTTGGCATGTTTTTCTTGGGTCTTATCTTTCCCCCAGGAGTGGTAGCCGTGAAGGCTCCAAGAGGCGTACTTGAAGATCTCTGTACTCCAGTATTCATATAAGCTTCATTATCATAGCAAGCGTAAATAAAGTTTGTTCCCCGCTCTGCTGCTCCGCTGAGTGCTTGGATGCCAATGTCAGAAGTCCCTCCATCACCCGCAAATGCGACAACACAAATATTATCTGCTAATCCTTTTTCTTCTAATGATGCTACTATACCTGAGGCTGCTGCTCCTGTCGTCGCAAAAGGTGTATGAAGGACAGAGACTTTAGTGGAGCAAAAACCCTGCATTCCATGTAAAACAGTAAGGCATGAAGCGGGAACTGTTAATATTGTATTTGGTCCAAGAGCCTTAAGAGCAAATCGATAAATTAATTGCATTGCACATCCTGCACACATTCTAGTACCAGGATTTATAAATTCTTCCTCAACTATATCCATTAATTTAATAATCCATTCACCTCAATCTAAAAAGTCTAATTTATCAAGATCTAATCCATAGAATTCAGTTTTGTATGAAATTTCTCCCTTTTCTGATTCTTCTAAAGCTTTATGAACTCCCTGAATTATATGCTCACTTTTTACATCCCTTCCACCTAAACCAACTATATAACCTTTAATAAAAGGCGCATCTTTTAATCCATAAAGTGCTGCTTTTAATTCGTAACATAAAACACCTTCATATCCATATCCAATATCCCTATCAAAAACAATTATGTTCTTTTTTCCTTTGAAAAATTCTCTCAAATATTTTATAGGAAAAGGTCTGAATAATCTTAGACTTACTAACCCTATTTTAATTCCCTCCACACGCAATTTATCAATTACCGTTCGTGCCTGAGCAGAGACAGATCCCATCGCAAATATTATTGTATCGGCATCTTCAGTTTTGATTGTTTTAAAAAATCCATTTCCGTAAGATCTTCCGAATTTTTTTGCAAATTCGTCATGTACTTCTTTGATTATATCAATAGAGTTTTCTAATGCTTTTTGGAGGGAATATCTGAATTCATAATATCCTGGAGCTGTACCTTCCGCTCTTTTTATAATATTAGGTGTTGTGACTGGGCCAACTCCTTTTACTTCAGAAATATTTGATAAATTTATATGATGGTTTATAGGAGGTAGAAAATCATCTATATCTTCTTGTTTTTCTAGTTTAATTGGCATCATTGTATGAGATAATATATATCCATCATAAGCTACAATCACAGGAATAAAAACTCGAGGATCTTCAGCAATCTTAAATGCTTGAAAGTTGGTGTCGTAGATTTCTTGGTTATCTTCGCACATAAATTGAATCCAACCAACATCTCTTACTGTAATGAAATCAGAATGGTCATCCCAGACCGACCAAGGAGCACCACAACTTCTTGTTGCTAGATTTATGACAATGGGTAATCTAGTTCCTGAAGCCCAGGGCAACATTTCATACATAAGCATTAATCCATGTGCAGAGGTCGCAGTACCTACTCTTGAACCCGTGGCTGAAGCCGCGCAACAAGCTGCAGCAGCTGAATGTTCTGATTCTACTAATAAAAAGTTAGCTTTTAACTTGCCATCACGAATAAATTCCGAAATCTTTTCTACAACTGGACTCTGAGGCGTTATAGGATACGCTGAAACCACACCAACTCTTGCGTGTCTAAAAGCATAAGCAGCGGCATGATTTCCAGTTAAAATTTTAACTTTCTTTTTTTTTTCTGTCGATTCAGCGGCAGTCATTCTGTTTTCACGACCTCCATTGATATTGCTTTTGCAGGACATTCTTCAACGCAGATCCCACAGCCCTTGCAATAATCTAAATCGATTTGAGGGGGGATTGTTCTTGTTATTACAGCTTCAGGGCAATATAACCAACAATTATAACAACTTGGTTTGCCAGATTTCACTGGAATGCATTTTTCTAAATTTATAATAGGCTTTAAAATACTCCAAGTTCCAGTTTTCCCAGCTTCACCAATTACAGGTTTTTGTACTGAAGCAAGTATTTTTTGATAATCTTTTTTAGAATCTGTCATTGTTTCAACTAAATTAGACTAGCATTGATTATTATTCAATTTAATAACTCTTGAAATAAAACTCTTTTCTTTATTATTTTACTGAAATTTATTTAAAAAAATTATAAAAGTTAAGTATACGTTATAATGCGTAAAAAGAGCAAATAAAAAGTAAGAAATATATATTTATTCTTTCCTTATTCTTTTTGAACAAATTAAATCTTCTGATTAATTTTAAGAGTAATAAAAATTTTTTTTTAAAAAGCAATTAGCAAGAAGAAGTGGTGGCAAAAGGCTTGAATGAAGAAATTAAGAAAAAAAATTCTGAAAAGAGATTTCGAATTATTTTAGAAAATGCAAACGATTTAATCACTATTATTAATGAAAGATCGGAATATGAATATCTTAATGAGACAGCTCATTTGAAAATATTGGGTTATAACAGAGAAGAATTAATGTCCAAACCTGCATTAGAATTTGTTCATCCTGATGATAGAGAAAAAGCTGTAATAGAACTAAAAAAAGCTTTTGAAATAGGAGAAACTTCAGTAGAATTAAGATTGAAAAGTAAAAGTGGTTCTTATGTATGGGTCGATGCAAAATCAAAGTCTTTTATTGATCAGGATGGAAAAAGAAAACTTCTCGGAATCGCAAGAGATATAACGGATAATAAAAAAATTGAAAATGCTTTAAAAGAGAGCGAGGAGAAGTATAAAAATCTATTTAAATCCATCCCAGACGGTATTGTAACTACTACTATGGATGGAAAATTTCTTAGTGCCAATCAAGCTTATCTGAATATGCTAGGGTATAGCCTAGATGAACTTAAAAACATGAATTTCCAATTAATCACTCCAGAGAAATGGCGAGAGGTTGAATCAGAGGCGATAAAATCTTTCATGCCTGAGGGTTATGGAACATTTGAAAAGGAATATATAAGAAAAGACGGGTCAATATTTCCTATATCCTTAACAGCATGGTTAATCAAGGATGAGCTGGGAAATCCTATTAAAATGGCCGCTTTTGTTGAAGATATAACCGAACGCAAGAAGGCAGAACAAAAATTGCGAGATAGCGAAGTAAAATACCGAAATATTATTGAAAATACGATGGAGGGTTATTTTGAAGTCGATTTAAAGGGCAATTTCACTTATTTCAACGAAGCATTATGCGAAATGTCAGGATATACTCGAGAAGAATCACAGGGAACGAGTTTCAGTAAG
>SDNM01000081.1 GCA_004524385.1 Promethearchaeota archaeon | reverse complement strand
TCTGTTGCTCAATCATTAGGAATTAATGACTTAATCTACATTTCAGTTGAAAGCTCAGATAAATGTATTGATAATCTCTTTTTTACTAAAAATTATTTTGATTTTAGGCATATTAATTTCAAAGGGGTCATATTCAATAAAATTGATTTTGATTACATAGCAAGGATTGAGGAATTAGAAGAAAATCATATTAAAAGATATAATGTTCCCGTAATTGGAAAAATAGAGAAAAGTATTGAATTATTTAGCCCTCGAGTTTCTGAAATTCTAGAAGCTATAGGTGGGGAGTTTATAAACGAAGCAGCAGCAGCAGGTTTAGAAAATACAGTCGAAACAAATATAATCGGTGCTATGAATCCTCAGGCTGCATTGAAATACTTACGACAAGTTAAAAAAGGTGCTGTCGTTACTGGTGGAGACCGTGTAGATTTAGCTCTTGCTGCTTTAAACCAAGATGTGTCTTGCTTAATATTAACTGGTTATATTCAACCTGACATTAGCGTAATAACTGCTGCGAACGAGAAAAATATACCTATAATTCTATCTCCTTCCGATACATATACGACCATAAGGAATATGGAAAGACTAAAGCCAGGAATCCAAAAAGACGAAATAAATTTAGTCTTAGAGGTTATTGATAAATTTATCAATTGGGATTTGTTATGTAGTTAATTTTTTTCATCTCTCTTTTTTAATTTCGTAATACCAGAACAAAATATTATAAATAAGGAATAATTTATTAGATCCTTTTTTTATTACTTTAGTGAGGTTGTATAATAATATGATGAAAACGGATGCTATAAGTGATTCTACGGAAAAAGCTGTGAAAAGCTTCGATAATATAGAAAAAACTCTAAAAGGTTTGATGGAAATTGCAAGAATAAGTGCTCCAACCGAAAACGACCTTTATTTTAAATTAACCTTAGATAATATTATCGTTCTGTATGGTAATATTATAGATTTAATTACAAACGATAGCGGGATAAAACAATTAAAGAAGAAGTTTCATGACTTAGAAATAAGCAAAAAAACTCCCCTTAAGTTTTTAGAAAGCAACGATTGAAACGCATTTTAACAAATTTTTAATTTGAAAATACTTATTTTATTACTTTAAAATCTTACTTGTTTCTAAATACCATAAGAATAAATCTAATTCTGCCATATTGAGGTTTAATCTTGTTCCAATATCTTTTAATAATTCCTCAATTTCCAAATATTTCTTTTTTGTCATTGTTTTTGGTTTGGTAATTAAATTATGTTTCGCTAATAAATCTGCTATATGAAAATCTATAATTGCATAATTTTTATACCCTATATTCCTGAGAAAATGACTTGCTTCTTTATATCCGATTCCTTTTATATTACTTACAATCCATTCCCGTAGCATGTTTCCATTTTTATTAGATTTTATTCTTTTATTCAATTCTTCCTTATTACACCTCGCTTCAATGATGTATTTGGACCGTATATTAGGAAAACGATACCCAAGCTCTTTAAATTTATTCGTTAATTGATATTGTGAAAGATTTAAAAAATCATATCCTATATTTTCATGAATTTCGATACATTTTTCTGCACTACAGTTTGCTGTCATGATACAAAAACAGAGTTCTGTGAATATTTTATCTGAAGATTTGTTTTTGATTTCTGCGAATTCGGTTATTCTTGAATTGACTAAATTGTTTATTCCGCTGTTTTTCAGTTTTTCTAAAGAAGTCAATAACTCTTTCATTTTTTCATGGTAATTAACCATAATTTATAATAAAAACTGTTTAATCATATAAGTAAAGAAATATGTTTTCACGAAATTAATTTAATAGATTAAAATTTATTTTAAATAGTATTAAAAAGAGTAAGGAATTATTATGAGCTCTATAAAAAAGAAGATTATTGTTCTCGGGTCCATTGCATTTGATTATATCATGGGCTTTGCTGAAAATTTTGTTAATGCTGTGTCTATTGATCATGAAAAAGGTGAATACCAGAGCACAGTTACAGCCGATAGTCGGATCCAATATTTTGGCGGAACCGCCGGGAATATTGCATATAATCTTGGTATTTTAAATGCAAAAGACACAGAAATTCATCTCCTCGGGTCTGTAGGAAAGGATTTTGATGGACTAGGTTATAAAGACCACATTGGAAGATTTGAAAATATTAATTTAGGTGTAGATGTACATGACGATCTTTTCACGGCTGCATGTTATATAGTTAATGACCCAAAATCTAATCAAATGATTATATTTCATGGTGGGGCCTTAGATAAATGCAAGGACATCGATTTAAGAGATAAAATCAAAGATCCAGAAAATTATATTCACGCCATAAACTCAACTCAGAGCGTTGATGCGATGGCAAATTTTTCCGAGCAATTATTTGATTTAAAAATTCCTCAAATATTTGATCCTGGACAAGTAACTCCCCTTTTTCCAAAAGAATTACTAATTGATATTCTTAAGAAAACAGAGATATTGATTGGAAATAAATATGAATTCGAACAAGTGATCAATAAAACTGAATTAACTGAAGAACAAATACTCAAACGAGTAAAAGCAATAATAAAAACAAAGGGCGCTGAGGGTTCAGAGTTACTTTATAAGGATGATAAAGAAAAACTATATCGAGTAAATATTCCAATTTGTGTCCCAGAGAAAGTTATTGATACTACTGGCGCCGGAGATGGTTATAGAGCAGGTATCTTAACGGGCTTATCTTTAGATATGACATTATTAGATTCATGCCGTTTAGGTTCTGTAATAGGTTCATTTGTTGTTGAGACTAGTGGAGCTCAAACCCAGAGGTATTATCTTGAAGATGTAAGGAAACGTTTTATGCAAAATTATAAATATATTCCTCAAGAATTAGAGGGATTGTAAAGTTCTAATTTCCCGGGAGAAAAAGTAGAAAAATAAAAGTGGATCATTTTAATCCATCAACTTATGAAAAGGAATAGACTTCAGGACAATTATATGTCCCAAACTTCTGATTTTAATAAATGTTCGATGCGGGTTTTCCGTGGTCTTACGAATTTCGTTTGACCTTCTTTGCGTTTCAGTAATAGGGTTTTTTCTAAGGTTATTGAATTTACCAACTGTACTTCTAAATCACCCTCATTAAGGATAATATGATTAAAGCTTGGGCTTTCGTCCGCGCGAACCTTGTCAGATGTAGATGTTCCACAATAAAGAAAAGTTGTTGGGCCAATCACATAGGCATGTGGAATATGTTTATGTCCCATTATAACTAAATCAATCTTAAACAATAGAGCCAATTCGATTAATTCTCCAGCATCCATTAGAGTTGTTTGCTTGCGACCGCTATATGGTACGGCAATCGCATGATGATGCATTGCAATAATTCTATTCTCATATTCTACATTCAACATACGCCCTAAATAGTCTAATTGCTCATCTCCAAGCTCTCCTACACTTAGATCATCCTTAGCACTGCAGACTCCAACAATTATAGTTTTTTTCTCTTCAAGAACCAACTTCGACCTTCTAGGACCAATAAATTTCTCAAAAAAAATTAATCCATTATTTTTAGCATCATGATTCCCAGGAATCGCCAAAAAATTCTGAGTGCTATCTTTAATTCTTTGTAGATAAGGAACGATATTTTGATATTGATTATACCGCCCTTTATGAACGATGTCTCCCGTCAATACTACGGCGTCTGGGTTATTATCTTTAATGTATTGAACTACATTATCAAAATATGAATCTCTGAATTCAGATCCATAGTGTAAATCGGATATTTGAATTATCTCAGTCATTTTATTTCTCACCTAATTTATTATTAATATAAATTAATATTTCATTAGAATTTAAGATTATAAAACTTCTGCAATAGTTATTGATTTTTCTTTTTTTTTCCAATTTCTTATTTCTCTAGAGAGAATTTATATATTATATTGCATTTTTTCATAAGGGATAACGTAAGAATTTTAGAATTTTAATAATAAATTCTTAGAAAAGGTTATGGGAAACAATTTAAAAAATAATTTGAATATAGATCTTGTACTCAAAAAATTGAAGATTCCGCCAGACACTTATAATTCGAGCGGGACTCATGTTAATGAGCTTTCGCCAGAAGAAAAGAAAAAATGTCTTTCAATATTAAAAAATGAATTTATCCCAAACTAAATCCATAAATTGAACTCATTATAAAAAAGAGGAAAAATTTCTTTCCATATAGTAAATTCTTTTAATCCTTTAAGTTTTAAAAAGGATTAAAATAAATAATAAATAAACTATGAGAAGTACTAAAGGATTCAGATTTAAATGTACTAAATGTGGTAATTGTTGTACTGACAAGAATACAATTGTAAATGTTACCTACTCAGATATATTAAGGATTAAGAATGGATTAAATTTAATGCTCAATGAAATTCTTGAGATCCTTGGATTTTACACTTATGATAAAGAACTTGCCGCCGAAGATCGTAAAAAGATGGTCATACCGCCAATAAGAACAGAAAAAGGATTAGCATTTGTAGGACTCCTAAAGAAAGATTCAGGAGCTTGTTATTTTTACGATGAAAAGAATGTAAAATGTAAAATTTACAATTTAAGACCAAATTTCTGTCGAACATTCCCATTTACTTTTCAAATTTTTTTTAATAAGGTTAATAGAAGTAAAGCCAAAATAAAAATGAGCTATACCCAAAAAGGAGAACAATATTGTCCTGGAATTTCTGCGGATATGCCTCTTATTAATGAAGAACAATGGATTCAATTGGGTAAAAAAACTATTGAAGATTTGAACGACAATAATATTTTCATAAATAATTGGAATGATGCAGTAAGAATTGGTAAAATTATTCCTACGGTAAAAAATCTCCTCTCAACAATTTTTAATTTAGAAAAAAAATTAAAATAAAGACGTATTAGAAATTAATTTGTAGCTTGCGCACGCAAGCAAACTCCAGAATAGCATACGCAGTTCTATAGTATATGCTAATTTATCGGTCTTCCAATTAAATTCTTTTTTAAGATCTTCTGATTTAAAATACCTTACATTTTTTATAATATGAGTGAGTAAACTTTGACAAATTGCGTACTCGGCTTTTTTCAAATCCAGTAAATCTATAATTAATAGAGCTCTAGCTGAATCTGTTATTCTATCATTAATAAATCCATTCGCAGTGATCGATTTCTTTAATTTACTTATATATAACGATTTGAAATGACTAACATTAGCCTTATTATCAAGCAATCTTATACAGGCTAATTGTTCTAATATATCCAATATTGGATTATCCTCTTTAATGTTTTCTGAATTAGAAAAAATATCTAAATTTAAAATAGAATTTATAAGATTAGTTTTAGGTGCAATTATACCTCCACTTTTTTCTAATATTTTTAAGCATAAAATAGTAAAAAAATTAAGATGAAGCTTCTCTGGTATAAAATCTTTTAATTCAGATTCAAGAAACCTTTGTATATCCATTAAATCTATGAATTCAATATTTTCTTTATATAATAGATTTAATTCTGAAAGAATTGCGAGACCGAAAAAATTATTAATTGGATCTGGAGTAGACTCTTTAGAGGCACTAAAAATCTTTCCATTTACGTAATTTTTAGCTATAGCAATAATTTCTTTTGGTTTTAAGAATAATTCAATATCTAACATTCTCGAAATACTAATAAAATAGAAGAGATTTTCTAAATTGAGAAATTCAAGGTTTACATCCATCGAGTTTTTTAAATTAGCTATGTCAATGTTAAATTCATAAATTATATCGGGATTAATTGGTGGGAGACTTCCAATATAATCAAGAAAAAGTTTTTGTTTTTTTGGAAGTTCAAAATTTAATTTTTTAGGAATAACCTCTTGAATTGAGACTTTTGGTTTAGGAGGTCCAACCTTAGACACTATTCTTTTTTCTTCAAATTCCTTTAATTCCTCTGGAGTTGCTGCTCTTATTACCACATCCCCTTTAATAACTTTCTCCTCTGTCTTGGTTAAATAATCAGATGGAACGACTGAATTTTTTATTTCCACCATCTGTTCTTTAATAACCTCTCTAATCTCTGAGGATAGTATTTGATCATGCTTAAATTTCTTTAATCGATTGATAAAACCACGAGGTAAAAGGTCAAAAAGATCTAAATTTTCCATTTTTTTCGTGTCTAAATCAATCAAATAATCAAATAAAATCTCAAAAAGAATTTGATCAATATAATCTTTTAAATCTCTTTCAAAATAGGAATTATAATCAGGATAATCCTCTGGATTTTTTTTTGTGAGCGTATTAAATTGTTTTATACTTTCTTCTAATTTATTTTTTGGGACTCCAATTGTCATAAACGCTAATTTAATAGCGTTTAACATCGTTTCTATATTTGTTTTTCGAGTTTCTTCACTATCTTGCGATGGTTTTTTTTCTAAGTTAATTTCTTTTTCTGCCAAAATATCCTTAATATAATTAAAACTTCGAAAATAGAAATTAAAAATCTCATCCTTAAACAATTGAATAAATTTTTCTAAGATTGGTGCTACTTCTTCCATTTTTCCATTTATATTCTTATATTAATCTTATATCAATACTTACATTTATATTTATATCGAACAAAATGGCAGTAATTTATGAAAAGTTACTATTATAATAAAATTGCTAAGGATTATGATATAAAAAGAAAAAAGCCGTGGAAAGCGCTTGAACACTTTTTATCATATTTGGCAGAAAAAAATTATGCTTTTAAAGGATATTGTATCGATTTAGGATGTGCGAATGGAAGAAATTTTAAATTAATTAAAAACTCGAGTAATAAATTAATTGGTATAGATAAATCTCTCGAATTTTTAAAAATTGCGCACGAAGAATTAAACAGGTCCACTCATTATTCTAAATTCGATTCAAATAATATTCAACTAATTCTTGGAGGGTTGAAACATA
>SDNM01000080.1 GCA_004524385.1 Promethearchaeota archaeon | reverse complement strand
TAAGTAAATTCTTATTAGAAGATATGAACGTTATTATCTGCAATTACCAGTGGATTTTTAATCCTTTTATACGTGAAACTTTTTTAAAATTTATTGGGCGTGAATTACAAAACTGTATCTTAGTTATTGATGAATGTCATAATATTATTGACGTCGCAACAGATGTAAATTCGGATCGAATTACTCCTTATTCTTTAAAGTTATGTTTAAAAGACTTAGAAATGTATCAAGCGCCAATTCTTATGCGAAGCTTTGTTAATCTTTTAAAAGACCATTTGGATAAAAAGATTAATTCATTAAAGGTAGACGAGAAGGCAATTGCTCCAAATGTTTTAATAGAATTAATATATAAAAGACTTGGATTTTTAGATCTAAACGAATTTAAAAATTTTATCAATGATTTGTACGATTTTAGTGTGTCTATCCATGAAGAAAAAATTGCCAATGGTGAAATTTCAAGAGATTATCTAGGTTCATTAGCAGAATTTTGGCTTAAATGGATTAAAACTTACGCATTAGACAGCTACTTTTTTTGTTATAGAATCCAAGAAAGAAAAGGAAAAAAAAATATTGCTCTTGAAATTTTAGCATTAGATCCAAGAGAAATTGCCATCCCTATCTTAAAAAGTTGTTATACCTGTCTAAATCTTTCAGGAACTGTAAATCCTTACGTATTTAATAATCTAATGGCTCTTCAAGAAAGTGGTAAGAGTTATAAAGGTATCATTGCGGATTCACCTTTTAATAAAAAAAATATCAAGGCAATTATTATAGAGGGGGTTGACACCAAAAGGGAAAACAGAACACCCTTAATGTTTAAAAAGATGATTTCTAAGATAGATGAAGTATTATATTGTACACCTGCAAATGTAGGTATCTTCTGTGCTTCATATAAAATATTACATGGATTGCTTTCAAATGGTATAGACTCAGTTGTAGAAAAAAATAATAAAAAATTGTTTGTTGAAGAACCTGGCTTAAGTGCTTCAGAGAATGCTATATTAGTAAATGATTTTAAGTCAATGGCAAATTCGCAAAATAATGGTGGGGTTTTACTAGGAGTATGTGGTGGACGAAATTCTGAGGGAGAGGATTATCCCGGAAATTTTATGAATGCTGTGGTAATTGCAGGGTTTCCTTATCATTTGCCAAGTCCTCGGGTGAATGCGAAAATTGATTATTATGATAAGGTATTTAATAAACAAGGATGGAATTTTGGATATTTATATCCAGCTATTCAACGCGCAAACCAAGCATCTGGGCGTCCAATAAGAAAAATATCAGATAAAGGTGCTATTATATTCATGGACAGCAGATTTAAACAGAAATATCAATGGATCTCCGATTGGGTTAAATCAGAGCTTGAGGTTGTTCCAGATACAAAAGATGCGATAACACAGAATTTATATCCATTTTGGAATTAATTTTTTTCCAAAATTTATGCAATATTTATAAGAAAAACAGTTCTATATATGATTATAAGAATTATTTTTAATATTTGATATAAAAATGTATTATGATATTAGTGCTTTTTGCTTATTTTTTGTATTTGGAATCATCACTATCTTTTTATTAATCCAATTAAGGAAAGCGGATAAGATAGCTAAACCATTTTTACTTACAATGAGTATTTTCTTTCTTTGCATTTTAATCGGCCAAATTTTGATTTATATCTTTAATATAGCTACAAAATTTGGAACAACTATAACTGTGGGTACTCCCAATCCTATGCAAACAATAAGGATAACTGGATATTTTTTAACAATAGGAGGAGCCCTACCTTTAATCTATGTTTTAGAGAGAAGTATGTTTCAAAAATCACTTATTAAAGAAAAACACATAGTAACAATAATTCAATTTCTAATGGTTATTTCTTTAATAATATTTGATTTGTTATTTCTTTTCTTCCAATTCACCGATACTCCAATTTTATTGAATATTGCTTTTATTATGGGACTTATCGTTACTCAGGCTTTGTTTTTTGGTGGCGGTTTTTTCTTAATTGGTTTGAGATCTTCTGGAGAATATAGAAGAAATTCATTATTTGTTGCTTTCGGATATATATTACGGGTATTATTAAACGTTTTTTCATTTCTTTATA
This sequence comes from Promethearchaeota archaeon, assembly GCA_004524385.1. GTDB lineage: Archaea > Asgardarchaeota > Lokiarchaeia > Sigyniarchaeales > SOKP01 > LW40-45. The sequence goes on along the minus strand of SDNM01000080.1, from coordinate 4,803 downwards.
TATATAGATTAGGAGCAAGTCCAACGCAATCTAATTTAACAGCTTTAACTATTTTCATGACCGTAATAAACGTACTGAATATTATTGCTATTTTAATAATGGCATTTGGATTGCTAAAGATATATAAAAAATCTGAATAAACAAAAAAAAACGCAATTACTCAAACTCTATACCCTTTTTGGAATTCTGAATAAAAGCTAAGTTAAGATAACCGATTGTATAAATCTACTAACTTTTTAGAGACTATAGGCCATCTAAAGTTATTATTTACTCGGTTATAACAATTCTCCTTTATTTTATCATAACAATTCGGTTTGATTAAGACTTGAGATTTCAAAATTGGGTCTGGCATTTCGTTCACTAAATACATTATTTCTGGATCATAAATAGACTTTCCATTTTTAACTTTTTCAGAAATTTGGGCTAATAAAAAGAAGGAAATTAAAGCATCTGCAAATTGAGATGTATTATCCTTTTCAATTAACATGCCAGTGCCGTTTTCAGGATCCTCCCGAAAATCAATAACAGTTTCTTGTAAGCCTCCAACCTTAGTTGCAATTATCGGTATTTTGGATGACATTGCTTCCAAGGCATTAATTCCAAACGGCTCCCAACGAGAAAGGACAGCATAAACATCCGCAGCAATATGAGCTAGATAAAAAATTTCAGCAGCTAAACCAAAAATTATTCGTAAATTATTTGGATATATGCTCACATACTTAGCGTATGTCTCTAGTTCATTTAAACTGTATTCAGTAGGCAAGAGAAGTAATAAAATCTTTGCGTCTGGAATTACCCTAGCAATTTTAGGAATTGAATCTAAAATAGTCTCAAAACCCTTCTGATATGATATTCTACCTGTTGCGATTAATAACGGGCCAATCTCAGAAAAAGGTTTTACATTTCCATTTTTGATATAAGGATTTCCAAAAGCAATTTTATCTATTGCATTAATTATTTTGGATGAGTTGATTAGAGGGCTTTCACTCAAATGCCCGATTTTATAACTTAATAAATATTTTTTCATGTCTTTTCTAGTTATTGGAGATTCATTTGGTATTTTTAAAACTTGATGCATTTCAGCTCCTAAAGTGTTAGATACTCTTTGAATTATTTCATTATACTCCCAATCACACCCATCCCATATAAAATTGGATTTAAATTCTATTAGATTTTGTCCTAAATTAGGAATAATATCAGATCTCAAATAAGATTGGCTTACTGTTGTTACTAAATCGCTAACAACGGCACCAATTTTTTCAACGGTTGGGGGTTCATATTTTCCTTCCACTTTACAGAGGGTAAATATCTCTGTAATAGACATTAATTTAAATCCATCTTCCATAGGGATTTTAATTGGAGTATCGTCAATACCACAAGCATGGTAAAAATCAATATTATATCTTGGCCATGTAAGTAAGTGAAATGTAATTATCGATGAGACGTCTAATCCGTTTTTAATTAATTCTTGCTTAATTCCTATGAATGGTATGACAACGTGAAAATCATGCAGGTGTATAATGTTAGGTAAATCTTTTTTATTATCTATTTGATATTCAATAAAAGATCGCATTCCAATACTATAAAGGCATAATTTTCCGGCAAAAGTATCTAGATTATACACGCTCTCATCGTCTAAATATTTTCGTGTAAATGTGTTTTCCCCAGATAATAAAACAATATTAACTCCATTTAGAGTTAATTTATAAAAAGAAATTTCATAACTACTTACTGGTTCATTTAATCCAAGCGGCGAAAGGTCCAGTTGTCCTATACAATTAAATGGTAACCTAGATACTTCAGTAGATTTTTTCAATCTTTCAAGTTGCCCGTGAGAAGGAATAAAAACAGTGAGATCGAAATGATCTACTAAGGTCTTTGCTTGGTTTGCTGGTACTTCACCAAGGCCTCCTACTTTAGCAATACCAGCGTATTCAAATGTAAAGATCCAAATCTTTTTCTTACTACCAATCAAAATTTCTCATTGTTTTTTTTTTTGAAAATCCTTATTAAATTCCAAAAAAGGTTGAAATTTATTTTATTAAATAATAATTGATCTTTGGTCTTTAATTATTTTGAGATATTAAACTATGTTAGTAGCAATAACTACGACAAAAATCAAAAAAAAAATGAGGATCTCTTAAATGATTATATATAACCAAAATTTAATTCTATATTATTTAAAATTCATGAAAACATTATTAAAATAGATTTTAATAAATTTCTTAAAGAAATAATATCGAATAAATTATGTGTGATACGCTCGTAGCCCTTGGAGATTCTGTTTCAGGGGGAGGCACTGTGTTTGGCAAAAACAGCGATAGACCCCAATCAGAAGCTCAATTAATAACTTATGGTCCACGAAAACGATATTCTAAGGGAGAGGAATTAAATTGTACTTATATTCCCATTCCACAAGTCTCTGAGACTTTGGCTGTGATATTAAGTCAACCATGGTGGATGTGGGGTGCTGAAAGTGGTTGTAATGAATATGGAGTCGCAATAGGAAACGAAGCGATTTATACTAGAGAACCATTAAGACAAAAAGGGCTCTTAGGAATGGATCTACTAAGATTAGGATTAGAAAGAGGTAAAACTGCGCGGGAATCATTAGAAATTATTACTAACTTATTAGAAAAATATGGTCAAGGAGGAGGTTGTGGGTTTGAAGCTCCTAGTTGGTTATACCATAACTCATATATAATTGCAGATTTTAAAGAAGCCTATGTATTAGAAACTGCTGATGAATGGTGGGTAGCAGAAATAGTTAGAGATGTAAGATCAATATCAAATAATGTTTCAATTAGAGGAAAAGGAGATTTAAGAAGAGAAGGAATTATTCAACATGCAATTGAAAAGGGATATTGTAAGGATGATGAGAATTTTGATTTTGCAAATATTTTTTCTGATTCATACGTTCCTGATAAATTTCCAGTATCATCTCGTCCTGGTAAGTCAATGTATTTATTATCTGAAAATAAAGGAAGTATCACTCCTTCTTTAATGATGGATTTTTTACGCGAACACGAAATTGGAATATGCATGCATGGAGCGGGATTTGAATCAACGGGTTCTCAAGTATCTCACTTAAAACAAGGAACCAATAAAACAATTCATTGGTTTACGGGATCTACACTTCCTTGTTTAAGCATTTATAAACCTTATGTTTTTCCTGTAGGAGACCAGAAAGTTTTAAAATCAGGACCGTACAAAGAAATCAATCCAGATTGGTTTTGGAGTAGACATACGAAATTTATTAATCCTCATAAAAGAAAACCTAAAAAAAGCATTCCAGAAAGAGAACAATATCTAAAAGAAATAAGAAACATTGAGCAAGAACTCCTTAATAAAATAAAGGATGCCGAAAAAATATCAAATGAAGAATTTATTCAAAAAGCTAGAATTTTAAATAAAGAAGCTTGGGAAAGATCAATAAACTCAATAAATATTTAAAAATCTTTAAAATAAATAATTTAAAATTAAAATATATGGTAAAAAAATTATATACAAGGTATTTTTTTATATCAATTCTTATTTTTACTTTTTTACTCTGTGTTTTCTTGCCAGAAACAAGAATTTCATATAATTCTCAAAATTACAAGAAATTAAATGCTTCAATCCCACATCAATCTGGTACTACGCTCCTATGGAATTTCACGACGGGTGATGATGTGAATTCTGTATCGATTTCATCAGACGGAAATTATATTGTTGCGGGAAGTAAAGATCATCAAACTTATCTATTTAATCATTCAAGTTCTTTATCTAAGACTCCAATGTGGAATTATACTACTGGTAATGACGTGACTTCAGTTGCTATCTCATCTGATATATTTTATGTCATCGCGGGTAGCAATGATAATCATGCCTACTTATTTAATAATATATCAGATTCTACACCAAAATGGAATTATACAATGGGAGATAATGTAAATACTGTTACAATTTCTTCTGATGGGAATTATATTATTACTACAAGTAGCAATAATAAGATATCCCTTCTTAAAAATTCGAGTTCTACTCCAATGTGGAATTTTACTTTAGATGATGAAGTGAATTCTGTGGCTATCTCCTTGGACGGAAAAGATATTGTATCAGGAAGTTCTAATAATAAAATTTCTAAGTTTTTTTATAAAACACCGGATGGTCCGGAGTGGAATCATACAACATTGGATAATGTGAATAGCGTGGCAATCTCATCCGATGGAAATTTTATCGTGGCTGGAGGTAATGATGATGACGTTTATTTATTTCAAAAATCTAGCAGTGTGCCTGAATGGAGTTATACAACTAAAGGTGATATTATTAGCGTCGCAATCTCCTCAGATGGGAAATACTTTGTCGCTGGAAGTGATGGCAATAAAACTTATTTATTCGATAGAATAAATAAAAAGCTTATACGGACTTATGAAGCTGAAGATGTAATAACATCTGTTGCTATTTCTTCCAATGGAAAACATATAATTGTAGGAAGTGTTGATAATAAGACCTATTTATATGATAAATCTAAAAATCAACCTTTATGGTCTTATGAAACTGAAGGGAATGTCAACACCGTAGCAATTTCTTCTAATGGCAATTACTTAGTAGTTGGCAGCTCAGATAATCAAGTATACTTATTCCATTGGACCCCTCCAGCCAAAGTTATTGTTGAAGAGGATGAAGATGATGATCTTGACATTGATTTTGGTGATGAACCTATACCGTTCTGGATAGTGCTAATGATAATGCTTATCATTTTTGCTGTGATCATCGTAATTTCATTGATTGTAAATAAGAAAAGAGAAACCCCTATTAAACAAG
>SDNM01000079.1 GCA_004524385.1 Promethearchaeota archaeon | reverse complement strand
GTAGCCCCCCTAAGGCATTTTCAATATCTTCTGGTCTTAAATTTTCAGCAAAATCTAAAGATTTGCCCTCAATCAAAAGAGTTGTTTGGCTTCCTGCTGCTACTGTTGCTCCACAACCGTCTGTAATAAAGTTTGCTTTTTCGATTATATTATTATTATTAATTTTTAAAAAGAACTGCATCGTATCCCCACAAGGACCCTCATAAGCATGCCATACACTTATTTTATTAATGGGGGGTTTACCCCAATTTTTTGGATTATGGAATAATTTAACAACGTATTGATTATATTGTTCTAATTCTTTATTTATAATTTCTTTTTGAAGATTTTTTACAAATTCATCAAAATGCTCTTCGGCCATGTTATCTTAAATTAGTTTTTTTATTAAATATAATTTTAAATGTCAATTTAAAATTATGAATTATTTTTCTAATATTTTTTGAATATTTTTTACAGCCATCTTGAAAGCTTTCGCACTTTTACTATCAGCATATTTAATTATAAAAGGTAAACCTTGATCTCCTTGAATTCCTATTTCAACTTCAAAAGGTATTTTACCCAATAGTCGAATATTGAAATCCTTTGCAGCTTTTTCAGCTCCTCCTGGAGGGTAAAGATCGATATGTTTACCACAATGAGGACAGGCAAATCCAGACATGTTTTCAATAATCCCAAGAACATTTCTTTGCATTATTTGAGACATTTTTATTGTTTTTCGAGCATCCATAAGAGCAACTTCTTGAGGAGTAGAAACAACCACCACATTTTCATCAGGTATAAGTTGGAGAATGTCTAAAGTCTCATCAGAAGTTCCAGGTGGTAAGTCACATACTAAATAATCAAGGTCACCCCATTCAGCATCGCCAAGAAATTGTCTTACAGCTCCCATTTTCATTGGTCCTCTCCAAATAACTGGGTCGTCTTGCCCCATGATCAGGAAAGCCATACTCATGACTTTTATATTTAAGGGACCATTAATTGGATAAAATTTCTTGGCTTCCGGATCAACTCTTGGCTTTAATTCAGGGCTAATTCCTAACATTTTAGCTACATTAGGCCCCGTAATGTCAACATCTAATATTCCTACTCTTAATCCTACACTTGCTAAACTCATGGCAAGGTTGACAGCGACTGTAGTTTTTCCAACACCTCCCTTTCCGGAGATTACAACAATCTTATGTTTAATTTTTGCCATATTTTTATTTATCTGTTCCATACGGAGATCCATGGCTTCTTTTTTACCTTGTTCTACAGTCTCTTTCAAATTAATATCTGATACATCATCTTCTGTCATATCATCACTTATTCTAATTTATTTTCTTTAATTTTTATCAAAATTACAATCTTCTCTACTTAATTTATTGTTTAGTAATACTCTTAAATTGATTTTTAATAATTTATAAAAATTATATGTTTTTCTCTAAAAATTATTTTTTTTTAATATGAGAAAACTTTTATAGAATTAATTTTTTTATTACATAGACAATATGAATAATTATTCATAATTTAAAAAACTTATCAAATAAAAAAAAGAAAAACATAAAGAGGTAAATATAAATATGGTTATAGTAGCAGTTCCATCTTTTGGAAATGGTGGATTGAATGAAATTATAAATCCAAGATTTGGTCGCTGTGACTCATTCACTTTTGTAACAATTGAAGATAACTCTATAAAAGAAGTTAAAGCTGTATCTAATATGGCTGCAAATGCTATGGGTGGTGCGGGAATCCAAGCAGCTCAAACTATAGGAAATCATGGAGCTACAATAGTAATTGCTGGAAATCTAGGTCCTAATGCTGCCCAATCATTAATGGCTTTGAATTTAAAGATTTATCAAGCACCCCCTCAACAGATAACGGTAAAACAAGCTGTAGAATTATTTATTGAAGGTAAATTACAAGAAATGAGCGGTTCAAATGTCGGTGCTCATTTTGGGATGGGAGGAGGTCGTGGAATGGGTGGTGGTGGTCGTGGAATGGGTGGTGGTGGTGGAATGGGCGGAGGCCGTAATTTCTAAATCATCATTTTAAAATGAAGGAAATAAAGTTAAATAAATAATGTCAAAAAAACCAATAATAATTTGCGTTACGGGAGGTAAAGGCGGAACTGGAAAAACCTTGGTAGCAGTTAATTTAGCGACCATGTTTAAAAATATTGGAAAAAAAGTTTTGCTTATTGATGGTGACGTCGAAAATCCAAACACATATTTATTATTAGGGGGAGAACTTGAAAACAAAGAATCTGTTCCTTTTTTCAAACCAGAGATTATTGAAGAAAAATGTACTAAATGTGGTCTATGTGCGGAAAATTGCGCTCCACATGCTTTATTGCATATAAAAGATTCATATCCAATACCAATTTTACCAGTTTGTTCTGGATGTAAGTTATGTTATAAAATCTGCCCAGCAGAAGCTATTAAAGCAGGGCAAAAAACTATTGGTTGGACGTATTCAACAATCAAAAATGGCCTCTCTCTCCTAATCGGTGAATTAAAACCATCTGAAGCGCGTTCTGCCGCCGTAGTTGAAGTTCTACTTGAGAAATTAGACGAGATCATCAAAACAGAACCAACTAAATATGATTATATTGTTCTAGATACCGCCCCTGGTGCTCATTGTGATGTTGAATTATTAATTAATAAAGCTGATTTTGTTGTACCTGTAACAGAGCCCACGAGATTTGGAAAATTAGATTTAATAAGGATAATTGAGTTGATTGAATTAATAAATAAAGATTCTCGAGCAATTGTTAATAGATCATCATTGTTGGGTTATAGAAATCAATTCTTAAAGGAATTGGAAGAGAAAAATATAAAAATTTTAGGGGATATTCCTTTAGATGATGATATTGTCAATTCTTACTGTCAAGGAATACCGTTAATGGACGAAAATAGCGAATTTAAAAGTGGCGAGGGTTATAAAGCATTTCAAGAAATATTTAATAATCTTATTGAATGGATTGATACAAATAACACTTAAAATAATAGGAAAAAAATGAAGAGAAAAGCAATAGGAATAATATCAGGAAAGGGTGGTGTTGGAAAAACATCATTAACAGCAGCACTAGCAAGCATTGTAAGAACAGATAATGAAATAAATGCAATTATCTTGGATTGTGATGTAGATGCCCCTAATCTGGCTTTAATCCTTCCTGCAGAGTCAAATAGTAAAATAGAATCACTAGATACTTTTACAACACTAAAAGCTACTTTCTTAGAGGATAAATGCGTTCAATGCAGGCAATGTATTGATGATCACTTCTGTGAATTCAATGCGTTAAAATGGGAGGAAGAAAATTCTATTCCAACTATTGATTACTTAGCATGTGAAGGCTGTGGAGCTTGCAAAGTTTTATGTCCTGAGCACGCTTTTGAAATAAATACTGTAAAAAGTGGCGAAATAATTTCTTATAAAACAAACATTACATTACCATTAATATATGGCAAAACTAGGCTGGGCAGTACGACTTCTGGAAAATTAGTTTCAGATGTGAAAGAATATGCTAAACAACTCGATGAATTTGAAGATTGCAATTTAATTTTGATAGATGGGCCTCCTGGCATAGGTTGCCCTGTAATTGCCACGGTTTCTGGATTAGATTACATTATTACAATAACAGAGCCAACTCCCTCCGGTTTACATGATCTTGTAAGAGCAATCGAAGTAGTACAACAATTTGAAATTCCATTTGGTATAGTAATCAATAAATTTGATTTAAAAAGTCCTTTTCAAGATGATTTTAAAGAGTATATTGATAATACAGGATTTTATATTTTAGGAAAAATTCCTTTTGATCTGTCAATACCTAAAGCCATGTCCTATGCAGAAGCTGTAGTGGATTTCGCACCAAACTCAGATGCGAGTTTAGCTATTAAGGCTATTTATAATAATCTCAAAAATGCTTTATGGAATAGTAGATAAATTTTTTAGATCTGTAATTAACTCAAAATATTAAAAAAAATAAATTATAGTCTATAGAGTATTATTCTGAATTAATTCTAATTATTTAGTTAATTCTAGCTCTGTGATTAAAAAAAAGTATTATCAGATTGGTTCTCGTATTAGATAATAAACATTATCCGAATCACATTTAATACATTTAACTTTTTTATCTCTCGATGCGGATCTATCCTCCCATTCACTGTCGCAATCCGCACATCCATACCCTATAAATGTTATTTTATAATCAACCTCCCCTCCGAATACCTTAATAGTTTTTCCTTCAATTAAAGCTTGAGTAAGTTTTTGATGAGCTCTTTCTATGACGCGAGAAAATGTTGGTTGACTTATTCCCATCCATTCGGATGCCTGTTCTTGATTCAAATTCATATAATGTTTAAGACGAAGAGCTTCAAATTCTGCCACAGTTAGAATAATATTGGCGTCCATTGATGGGCTCTCGCGAGAGAAATAAAAATTATCTGGTGGTTTACCAACCCATCTTCGACGAGTTCTTCTTCCCATTTTGATTCATCTAGCAGTTTTTGAATGTATTATTTTTAAGAAATTTTTTTGAAAAAATATTTCTCAAGATCTATAGAATTTAAATTTTTAAGGGGAATTAATTAAGTTTGATAAATGAGTTATTTCTTTTAATGATGATGATGATGATCATTATTATCATCAGCCTCAGTATGGATCTTTTCTACTCCAAAACCCTTACCCACACCAGGAGAACATAGACTCTCTCCGCCCTCTAATGTTCCATTTAATATTTTTTCAATAACATCATCAATACTGCCAACAACTCCCACAATTACTTCAATCCCATATTGGTTAAAAAATTGGACTGCTCGAGGTCCCATTCCCCCAGCCATCATAAAATTTGCACCTTGTTGATCTACACATTGGGGGATACTTCCTACAGTATGCCCTGGATTGGGAAGTGTTTCTTTTTTAACTACTTTATTATCTTCAATAGTAATAAAAAGAAACTCTGGAGCTCTTCCAAAATGTGCACAAACTTTTCCCGATTCAATACTAATAGCTACTTTCAATTTTATTATACACCTATTTATTTTAATATTCATATTTTAAAAATAAATTCAAGCATTTAAATTTTATGAATAATTATTCATAAATAAACCTTTTTATATAAAAAGCTGGAATTCCTTTTTTACTGTAATTATATATTTTAAATAAATGTTATCCTTATAATTTAGAATTCTTAATAATTAAGATTTTTCCTAATTTCTCCGTTAGGAAGCATATTATCAGGATGATACTTACCACTTTCTTCCATTTGGTATCGAATACATTCTTTATTTCCTATTAAGCAATAATCTTCAACCCATTTTGAATCGAGTTTTCCTTGATCCACGAAATACTTGATTGGACAGACTATATACCATTTACATATACTTTTTTTATTTGTCAAGTTGTAAATTTGATCCTCATTCTAATTTAATAATAATTGAAAATTAATAATTACCGATTAAATAAATTTTTTATTTTATTAAGATATATTGAACTCTATCCGATGTATTGGACTCCATCCGAATGATGTTCGATAGATTTAAATATGATAATTCATACATAAATTATGGAAGATGAGTTAAAATATTTTAAATAAGAAAAAAAAATAAAACCGAATATTATTCGAATTATAATTAAAAAAAAAAATTGAGGTGATATGGATATGGTTGAAGCAAAAGTAAATCTCGAAAAAAGAGATGATTTTGAATCAAAAATTAGGATTGAAGCATATAATCTAATGAATGCATGTTACCCCTATGATGTATTGTGTTGGGAACTCGCTGAATTTATACTACTTTATCAAAAAGGGCATGGAAAATATTCCGAACACGATCTTAGTAAGAAAAAAGAGATGATTTTTGATATTTCCCCTACTTATGAACAGATCTGCTTACTAATTAGTACATATAAATGCTACCTTACGCAAGAACATCGTTATCCATAATTAATAAAAAATAATTAATATTAGAGGTGGTTATTATTTATAAAAAAATATTATTCGGATTGGATGGATCCGAAAATTCTAATAGAGCAGCTAAGAAAGTGATTGAGCTTCAGAAAAAATGGAATTGTAATGTTGTTATATTTCATTCGATTAAACATCCTAAGAAAATTTTTCTATATCCATTAGTACTGACAGCATCTTTTGGCTCATGTTATACAACTGAAATAAACTTCCTAACTGAGTATGAAAAAGAAGCTAAGAAGATATTGAGAGACAATAAAAAAATATTTGACGAAGCACAAGTACCAGTTGAAAGTCGACTAATTAAAGATGAAAATCCTGAAGATTATATCGAAAGAGTGGTAAAAGAAGAAGGATTTGATTTAGTCGTAGTAGGTATTAAAGGAGTCCATTCTAAATTAAGGCAAATCATTACGGGATCAGTAGCTCAAAAAGTGATTAAACACACTCCTTGTGATGTTTTAATCGTCAAATAATAATATTATATCTATTGAAAATTCATGAGGTTAAAAGATTAATGTCTAAAAGTAAAAAATATATCTCTCAAGAGCTCTCAAAAATAATAAGAGATACCAAAAATCTTAATGAAAGAGTAAAAACTATACCACACCTATATAAAATTTATGAAGTTCCAGATGCAAAGATTTTACATAAAAAACGTAGAGAAGGGGATTAATACTTTATAGATTTATTTAGTTTATTTAAAAATTATTAGTATATTAGCAAATTCAACAAAAAGGAGGTTAAAATTATGTCAAAAAGTGAAATGGAAGAAAAAATAAACAAGACGGATAAAATAGTAGATAAAATTCATAAAAATATGGCAAAAATTAAGCATAAGATTGTTGTGATCTCTGGAAAGGGAGGTGTTGGAAAAACTACAGTCGCTGTCAATCTCGCTGCAGCTCTAGCAAATGAAGGGCAGAAAGTTGGAATTCTAGATGTTGACATTACGGGGCCTAATGTAGCTAAAATGTT
>SDNM01000078.1 GCA_004524385.1 Promethearchaeota archaeon | reverse complement strand
GCGGCATTAGGGCTAGACATAAGAATTAATTCAGGGTTCATTTCGAGTAATTTGTCAATAGTAGGTAAACATATTTCTGGAGGGTGCATTTTAGCCCCAGATGTAACTTCTACTACATTGATCCTTTTTCCTTCAGCTCTTTCATCCATAAGGAAGGCAAGCAACAGAGAGCTTCCGATAGTCCCGTTCTTGAGTATCCCGATCTTTAATACCTTGTCTTCACTCATATTTAACAACTTTTTTTTATTATTTCAATTAAAAATTTGATATCTCTTAGAATATTCCAAATGTTTTAATTATTTTTTAAAATTAAAGATATCATTGAGTAATAATTTTCAAAAAAAAAAGGTTGATGAAAAATGATTTTAAACGGAGTAGAAATAGAGGATACCTATTGCGAAGGTTTTGGAGGGTTTTTTACTCGGATTTTGGTGACTGCGAAAAATGAAAAATGGGTGAAAATCGCTGCTCAAGAAGTTACTGGGTATGGTACATCAGGTATTGGTTGTGATGCTGAAGCGGCTATTGATGTATTCGTTCCAGCAGATAAGACACCGGACAAACGCCCAGGTGTAATCCTAATGTTTTTTATGACTAAAAAGGATAAAGTTAGTGATGTCATGTTACATCGAATAGGTCAATGTATTCTTACTTGCCCTACTACTGCCTGTTTTGATGCTTTGAGAGGATCATTAGATCCCGTTAAAGAATTTGCAATTAAAACAGGTTTTTTCTTGAAATTTTTTGGAGATAAATATGAAGAAAAAGTTGAAGGTGTCTACTCATTTCCTGCATGGAAAATCCCAATTATGGGTGGAGAATTTATAGTTCAAAGTACATTTAAAGTAGGTAAAGGAATTGCTGGAGGAAACTTTTTAATAATTGGTAAAGACCAAGATACAACTCTTAAGGCTGCAGAAAAAGCTATCGAAGCAATGAAAGATTTAGAAAATCTTATTGCACCCTTCCCTGGAGGTATAGTCCCCTCTGGATCCAAAGTTGGAACGAGATATGAAAATATCCCTGGACTTTTTGCAACCACAAATCATAAATATTGTCCGACTTTGAGAGATAAAATTGAGGATTCTGAGTTGCGAGAAGGAGATGGATGTGTTTTTGAAATTGTTTTAGATGGCGCTACTGAAGATGTAATAAAAAAAGGAATGAAAATAGGAATAGAAGCAGCTGTGAAAGTTCCTGGAATAAATCGAATTTCTGCAGGTAATTATGGTGGGAAATTAGGAAAATTTCTATTTAAACTTCATGAGCTAGGTTTAGAATAAAAATTATTAGAAATAATTTATTGTTAAATACCAAATTTTTTCTTTTATTTTAATTTTCTTTTTATTTTCCGTGGTTTTCTAAGTTCTTTTTTCTCAGGTTTTTCCTCTTCAATTAGTTTTTTCGTTGGTTTTAGTTTAGTAGGAGTAGGTTCTGGTTTTTTGGGTTTTTTCTCCTTTTTAGATCTTTTCTCCAAAACTTCCATTTTTTCTTCAGGTTTATACTTTAACTTTTTCGATTTCATAGAGTAATAAGTTATTCCAGTGGCAACCAGAATACCACTGATTAATCCAATTATTAGCATAATCCAAGGTAAAATATTGCTTAAAGTATCTGGAATAATGGTAATTTTTTGAGGTGCATTGTCGAAATCATCATCTAATCCTACAGTTGCGCCATCAGTGTCAGTCACATAAACATAAATTTCCCAAGTTCCAGTAATTAATTCTGCCGTTCTAACAGTAATTTCAAGATCACTCTCGTATTCTCTTGAGATTTCATACTCATCATCATCTTCATTTATAAGTAAGAGGGTTATGTAAGCAACTCCCTCAATATCAGATACATCAAATTCAAAGACTAAATCTTCTCCATAATTCACAGATATACTTTCGTCGGTATCATAGTCATTAATTTCGTATCCATCGATTTCAGGGGGATTGTTTTTTACACTTATTGTACCCTTATATTGTTCAATTTCTTCGAGATTGTATAAAGTTTTGATCGTATAATGATATCTTCTCGCAGGATAAATAGCATCAACAGAAAAAGTGTTTGAAAATGTTCCATCATTGTTATTTGTCAATAACAAATCATTTATATTAGTATCTATAAGAGTTAAAGACACATTTATTAATTCAATGCGTAAATCGTTCTGAATATAGCTTACATTCGTATCAAGATTACAACTTTGCTCCCTAAATATTGAAGTTGGATTAAATATTATTGAAGTTAATAATGAAACAGGTAATAGAACTTTAAATTGAAAATATGCAACAGCTGTCCTTATGTAATTATTATTTACATCAGTCATATTAACTTTTATGAAATAATTTTTATTCGTTTGTTCGTAAGTCTCGTTGATTTCTATTTTAATATGAAATAAATCATTTCCCACATTAAAAATATTTTTTTGGATGCTTTCATCTACATTATCCACGACGGTTATATTCCATTTAAAACTATATATTTTAAAATCATAGACAATCAACGAAGTTTCTAATGTTTCTCCTCTACGATATTCAGATTTTTCTGGATCTAAACCAATCATACAATTTGATTTTACTGTAAAATTTGATAGTGTTGTTTGAGTATTTAATATACTACCAGTACTGTTATAAACTATGAATTTTACTTCATGAAATCCTAATGGAGCATCATATGCTGGTCTGTACGTATAAGTAAAATTGTGATTTGCAAGAGCAGTCATAGGATATGTTTCATCTGTATTACCTGGAAAATAAATCTGTATATTCATATTATCAACATTTTCAAAACCGGAAGCATTAACTGTAAAATTAACTGAATGCATATCTTTTAAAAATCCTCGGTATATTTCCGTAGCATTTTGGTGGATATTTGAATAATTCAGAGATTTTAGTCCATTAGACATTTTTGGTTTAAATTTTATATCTTTTTTATTTAAATGTTTGTTATTTTCATTGTTTTGATTATTTGAAGAAATTATAGTAGAATTAAGAAATAAAGCAAATAATAAAAAAAATATTACAAATGTAGAAACTGTATTTTTTCTTTTCAATTTAATCTCCTTATCTTCTTAATAATTTATGTTTTAGATATTTGCTTTTATAATGTAATATTATCCCTATGAGAACTACTACGGGAACCACATAAAAAAATATTAAATTCATTGCTGACAATTCAATTTCATATTCAAAATAATCCTCAACAATAAGATTATCAGAGTCGTCTTCGATTTCAATATGGCAAGATTTAATCCCAAATTCATATGGATTCCATGTTGGTACAAATTTATATTCAATCCTGTTTCTTCCAGGAATCAATTCATCTATTTCTGTTTTTATTTCATCATCATTAATAAATAAAGAAAATTCTTCTGATTTGCGTTGATTATTCTGAATTAATATAACGAGATGAGCATCAATCCCTTGTGTTACTTTTTCTGGAAATTCGATGCTAATTATCTCGAAACTCGGAACGATTTCAACAGTTAAAATTTCAGTGTATAATATTTCCTTTCCTATTGAAATAGTCATATCTATTTCAATTGAGCTAATTGGAATACTAGGATCAGTTGCTATTAAATCGGATACTATTTCCCTTTCATTTTTTCCTAATGTTATTGGGATATCTAATTTAGTACAATATGGACCTGAAAAATTTAAATAAAAATATTGGGTTACATTTGGTGATTGATTAATCATATCCACGAAAAATTCAACACTTCTTCCAGTTACGACTTTTTTACTATAAATCAAATTTGAATAAGTAATAGCATTTTTAATATCTATTTCTTTAGATTCTTTTAAATAAATTGTTCTGTTTCCTTCAAATATAAAGGTTACATTTGCTTTTCCAGTTGGAGCGTCATCTAGAATCGTAATATTTAATTCAATAATCGTTATACTATTATTAACAAATGTTATATTAATTGGAAATGATGGATCTTCTTTTATCACATTTCCAATCATAGAAACATTTAATGTAAGGTTATTATTATAGTCACTTTTAACTGCGATTGAAAAATTTGCTACTTCACCTTGATAATAGGATTGTTTAAAAGTTGATTTTTCCGATCTCCAGTCTATTCCAAGACCAGGATTAACGTTGAAATTTTTAGTTGTAGATTTAAAAGCAAAATAAGTCCAATTAGCATATATATAAATAGTATAATCATCACCAAAAGGTAAGCTACTGTTTATTGGATATATTAAATTTGTAGTGCTATTAATAATAGTATCAGGGATAATTTTAAAAATAGTGCCATTGGGGTATCTAAATATGTATGTAATAGATGCACCAGTAATGTTATCATATCTTATAGTTTTAATGGCCGGATCATTGAAAAAATAAAAAATTTCCTTTTTAAAAGCGTAAGTACAGGTT
Source organism: Promethearchaeota archaeon (assembly GCA_004524385.1). Classification (GTDB taxonomy): domain Archaea; phylum Asgardarchaeota; class Lokiarchaeia; order Sigyniarchaeales; family SOKP01; genus LW40-45. The sequence continues at coordinate 2,640 of SDNM01000078.1, read as the reverse complement.
AAGTTTATTGAATCTTGATTCATAGTAAAATCATTATCACTTCCAGAATCATAAGAAGCATCGAAAACTACACTATTATAAATTTCAGAAGCCTTTAAATAAGCCTCACATAACTTCAAATTCTTATGGAAATTGATATTTGTATTATTATTATATGGAGGATCTATATAGATTGACGTCATATAAGCATTTATTGTTTTATTATATAGATAATTTTCAATGAAGTCTCGTATTTTAAAAGCTCGCTTATAATAAGAGAAATTTCCTGTGACTTCGAATAATTTTAAACAAGCTTGCATCATTAAAGCGTTTGCTTCAAGATCAAGTTTATGACTTTCTTTATTACTAATCCCATCCCAATTATTCCCTCTGTAATATTCATAAGCGCCATATGTTGTGTTCCACAACCCCCCAATCTCCCCAAATTTTGAAGGTGTACTTAATTGTTTATAAAGAGCGGTTGCGTTTTTAAAATATTCCGAATTTGGGTCCATGCCATTCATTATCCAATATTCTAGTAAAGCTATTATTCCTAAAGCATTCACATCTAAAATCATATTTTGTTGATCACCTGGACCAGATGACCAATCTGAGTATGTACTATTATAGAATCCACTCCTACCGTTATGCCAAGCTTTATTAATAAGTGTAGTCATCGTTTTATCTGCACAAATAGAAGCATTCTTGATAACATCATTATCATTTATAATATTTTTATTTCGATGTATTAACAAATTTGCTAAAACTGCATATAAATTACTTTTTATATCTTTTTCACTGGTAGATGAGTTTGACTCAAAAAAACCATAATTATTACTGTCCCAGAATTCTGAGGAATTGATAAGGTTGAACATTTCAATTATTGAGTCTTCATATGGTTCTTTAATAGTAAGATCATCATCTATATTTTCAATTAATAGAAAAATTGGCATTAAATTATCAACTAAATACCTTGTATCATCTATTATTTCACCTGTACTTCCATTTATAGATTTAAGAAATCCATATTCAAATTTACTAACATTTCCTTGATACCATAGTGGAGTCGATTTTAAGTCTAAATACGCCTTCAAAGTTGAGTCCTCATCGTAATCTTCCTTTATTAAAGATTTATATAGAAGTAAATTATCTCTTGAGTTTATTTTATTATCAATGATAACTCCATCGCTTTTCGATTCACTTACATAAAATGTTTTATTATAATCAGATTTAAAATAATTATTGAAAAAAATCCCCATATCATCAAAATTTATGGTAAATGGATCTTGAAGAAGTTCATCTGGACTTTGAGACAATTTGAGAGAATCAAGATCTTTAGCACCTATTTCAGTTTGTAAAGCGTTATTTTCATTATCAGAATAATAATTTTTAGAATTATTATCGATAAGAAATAAAAAATTTAGGAGGAATACTAATATAAAGAAAAGACATATTAGATTTCTTAAAACATGTTTTTTATCTCCTTTTCTAGACCTAATTACATTTTTAAAAAGATTTATAAAACTCATAAAAATTTCTTTTTATCTAATAAAGTTATTTTTCTCCAAAATTATAATTTTTTAAAAATTTTCTTCATTAAAAGATTTTTTTTTAATTAATTCACTTACTTCTTGAATTTTTATTCGAATTTGATCCATAGTATCTCTATCTCTAAGTGTCACAGTGTTTTCTTCTAAAGACTCATAATCGATAGTTATACAGAATGGAGTGCCTAACTCATCTTGTCTACGATATCTCTTACCGATTGATCCTGCTTCATCGTAAAATGAACTAATACGATTTTTCAGCAGATTTTTATGAACTTTCTTTGCTAAGTTTCTTATATTTTCTTTATTTCTCACCAGTGGAAATACGGCAACTGTATTTGGAGCCAATATGGGAGGTAATTTCAAATTAATTCTGCCATCTTCTACATTGAAAGCAGCTTCAAGTAAAGTATAAATAATTCTATCAGGTCCAAACGCAATCTCTAGAATTTGGGGTATTTCTTTGAGTTTTGGATCTGATCCCATGAAAACTTCAAAGTTTTGTTTAGAAAAATCTCCGTGTTGCTTCAAATCATAATCTGTTCTATCATGGATTCCACAAATTTCCACCCAATTAAATTGCTTTGTATTTATTTCTAAATCCCAAGCATCATCAGCATAATGAGCTCTTTCATTAGGAGAATGTTGTCTAAATCTAATCACATCATCTGGATAACCTAAAATTTTTGTTAAGTAATAGCCCAGATATAAGCAATAGCCGTAAGCAGGCTTCTTAATAATTTTCTTATTTAACGCTTGCTCAAGAGAAATAATATTAGGTTTATTAATATTCTGTTCTTGAAGTTTCCAATCAAGTAATGGTAATTTCTCATTTTTTACATCTTCAAATTCCTCAAAATCCATCTCCTGTTCTCTCCCTATGAATAATTGCAATTCGAATTGATCAAAAGCTCGCATTCGAAGTACTTGTTGCCTTGGAGATATTTCATTTCTATATGCTTTTCCATATTGAAAGATTTTTATTGGATATTGTCTTCTTGCATCTTGATCTAGTCGATTAAATAGTAAATAGGTGGTAGTGGCAGTTTCTGGTCGTAAGTAAGCAGTAACATTATTACCTACTTGCGTTTTTAACATTAGATTATATTCTTCT
>SDNM01000077.1 GCA_004524385.1 Promethearchaeota archaeon | reverse complement strand
TTTAAATCTTCACAAATAGAATAAATGTTGTAGTCATTTTCTTCAATTAGATCGTTATAATTTATTTTCGAAAATAAATTAGCGATTTTATTTGTAATAATTTTATTATCCAGAACAAACATTAAGATTTTTAACAATAAATACAGATATACATTTACCTTATCAAGTTTATAATACGATACATTTTCTAAATTATCAAAAGCGGCTTTAAAAATTTCAAATAATCTTTCTTGTATTTCTTCACTAAAAGTTTCTGAAAAAATAGTCGAAATAAACTCTGAAGGTGGTTTAGAAGCAATGTCTGAAAAAGATTCTTTTAACGAGGGAAGCCAAGGATATCGGTAAATTAATTCAATCGGAACGGTCAAGGCGTTAAATTCTCCTTTTTCAAAATTATTCTTTCTCTAAATAAAATGATAATTTGATGTTTTATATACAAGGAGCACATTGATTTATTAATAATTAAATTTGAAAAGAGATAAGAAGTTAAAATAATTGATTAAAATTCATCCATGTCCTCATCTTCATCGAAATCGGCCTCCTCTACTCTTGGCGCAAGGAAATAGAATAGTTCACCACCTTCAAGTAGGTTAAACATCATTTTTAAGGGATGGTCAGTTTTGAGTGAGATCTCTAACTTTTCGGTAATTGAAGAAATCTTCAAGATTGCTTTCAAAAAAGTTAGAGAGTATGCGCCACTACTAGTGCCAGAAATATCTGTTTCAATCAATTCATCTAGTTCAAGCTCGTAATTCATCTCTCCAATTTGTCCAGTAGAACTAAAAACTAAACCCTGGTCTTCTATTGACTTCATATTTAAAATTTCGGAATAAATCTCAGCGTCTTTTATCGCCTCAACTAAGAATTCCGGATCTATTACCCATTTTGAAGAATATTCAATATTTAATAAATTTTCCATCGGAATTTCTTCAATATCGATGTCCAGTAAAGCTAAACTAAAAGTTCGAGTGCGAGAAGTTCCCTCTCTCTGCATTTTAATTTTAATTTTTTGATCCTTCTCATTAAAATCAATTTCCACAGAGTCATTTGCAGCACATCGTTTCAAGATCTTATCTAAATCGTCTAAATTTAATCCTACTTTAGATTCTTTACTACATTTATAATCATCAAAATTATCTTTCTTGATAGAAAGTTTTAATAAACAAATTCGACTTGGATCCATCGCTGAAATTGTGAACTCTTTTGGTGTTACCATAAACTCAGTTTCATCAATAATACTAGCAAGAGTTTCTACTATGCCTTTTAAAATCCGACTATTTTCTAGTTTTAACGTAAAACTCATATCTCATTAACTCTTTTATTTATAACTTATTGCGTTAGCTTTCACAATATAATAATATTGGTTTATTGCCTTTCTTTATTAAATTTAATATTAGTGTTTTAATAATACCTAATTTTACTTCTTGATTAAATTATTTATAGTTCTTTAAAAATTCTAATAATATGAATATATAAAAATAAAAAATACCCAAAAATTACTTAATGAATTAATTATTTAGTTTGCCTAAAACTTTCAAAATTATAAATTATGTTCTAAGGATGTTGGTTTAAGTGGAAAAATTATATGCGAAACAGAGGATAATAAGGGATGTGAAAAATGAAGATGAGCGAATTCAAATTACGGGCTATGTAAAAAATTTAGTTGAAGATGACCATATTATATTAGAAGACAAAACTGGGCATATTAAAGTAAGTATTAAAAACATTGATTTTAATTTTAAAGAAAAAAATTTAGTCAATATTATTGGGAATTTAATGATAAAAACTGATGGTGAAAAAATCATAGATGCCGACATTGTACAGGATATGAATAATTTGAATTTCGAATATTACTGCAAATTATATGAATTAAAAAAAGAATTGAATGAAAAGGAAAGATAATCGATTAATACTCAGGTTTACTCTAAAAAAAATAGACATAAGTTAAACATATAGATTTAAGAAAGAACTTCTAAAATTTTTGTAAGAATACGAGCCTTCCCGCCTGTTGATTGAAGTAGTATTTTTCCGCATACCAAACATTTGACATCAGTGGCAGAACAACCAAAAATTATCTGTTGATTTCCACAATTTAAGCATTTTACGCGCAAGAAACGACTCTTAGGTTGGGGGATCAATTCTTTTGATTTTTTATCTCTACCCATAGTTAGTATCTCAATTTTTAATTAAACTTCTTGTAATTCAAATTTTTTTATGCGATAGGACTTTGTATATATCTTTTTACCACATTCAGAACATTCAAGTAAAGGTGTTGTTCTTTTATTTATTTTTGCGTTTTTATGAAAAATTTCCTTTGGAAAAGAACCATAACCTTTTTTCTTTTTTTCAAATCTTCTTTTCCCTTGAGCTTGGGAGTTTTCTTTTCCTTTTTTATATATTGTAACATTCATTTTTTGATGCTTTCTACAATGTGGACAATATCTGTTTAATGTTCGAGGAAATTTCAATTTTCAAAAACCTAAATTAAAATAATGATGTAATTAATTATTTATAAATTTTAAATTTTATTAGTTCCGTTAAATATAAGCTTATTTAAACCTCTTTAGTTTTTGGTCTGATATAACCTAAATAGCAAATAATTTAAGCAACTTTTACATAAATTTAATAATAAACTTTGGAAAAGAAAATAAATGTTTAAAGAGAAATTTGGCGAAGGTATAATAAGTGCTAAGCAATTTAATAGAGAAGATATTGAATATCTCTTGAAAAAGAGTAGAGAAATGGTTAATTCCACAAATTCTAATCTTCTCAAAGGTAAAATACTTGCTACATTATTTTTTGAACCTTCTACCCGAACTCGACTTAGCTTTGAATCTGCGATGTATAGATTGGGAGGAAATGTTATTGGGTTTCAATCGGGAGACGTATCTTCAATCAAAAAAGGAGAAAGCCTTGCTGATACGATAAGAACTGTGGAAAATTATTCTGATTGTATAGTTATAAGACACTCTATGGAAGGGGCTGCTAAAATGGCTTCCCGATTTTCAAAAGTTCCAATCATTAACGCAGGTTCAGGTAGCGGTGAACATCCTACTCAGGCATTATTGGATTTATTGACAATCAGAGAAGAATGTGGTAAATTAGATGGTTTAAACATAGGAATCATGGGAGACTTGAAGTATGGTCGCACCGTACATAGTTTAGCTGTATTATTTTCAAATTTTGATGTAAACCTTTATTTTATTAGTCCAAAAGAATTAGCCGTTAGGAATCAAGAAAAAGAGTTTTTAATTCAGCGGCAGATTAAATTTAAAGAAGTAATTCAATATAGGAGTTTATTAGATTTACTTGATGTTCTTTATATGACGAGAATTCAAAGAGAAAGATTTGTTGATATTGAAGAATATGAAAAAGTGAAAAATGTCTATATTTTTAAACAAGAAGATCTCATTAACACAAAGGATACGTTTATCCTTATGCACCCTCTTCCAAGAATAACAGAAATCTCTCCAGATGTAGATAGTTCGAAAAAAGCAATATACTTCAAACAAACTTCTTATGGTTTAATGATGAGAAAGGCAATCCTAGCGGAATTATTAGCCGAATGAATCAATCAGTTATTGAAAACGCTTTTAATTTAGATTCCATTAAAATTTTTAAACTTTCTTCCTTTGTAATATTATTAGAGCTAAATGTGTTATTGAATTTCGTTCCACCTTCAATTACAGTCTCGAATTTTTTGAAAATGGAAATCTTTTCTTGTAGAGATAATTTGGAGTTTTTTCTTATTATTCTTGGGGAATAAAAATGGTTCTTTTTGTTTAATTTCATAATCTTATTATTTTTAGATAGCGCAATATATCTATCACGATGAGGCTGACTCAAAACAAAAGATTCATTTTCATTTTCATTTTTTTCATTGATTAGATCTTTTAAAAGGGATAAAATTTTAAGGGCAAAAGATTGACTTGCGACTACTCTATCGAGCTCTAAACCACAATGGTTAATAATAGCTTCATTCAATCCAATAAAACTAATTGATTTTAAGGAATATTTACTCCAATTTCTAAAGTCTTCTCCAAAAAATTCGGATATCAACGTTTCCCAATTTTTTAAAGAATTTAATTTCCTATTAATTAAAGATTCTTTATAGCTAAAAAATTCAAAAACTGAATTCAATTTATCTTGTAATAAATCACAAAAAACATCATCATTCTGATTGGCTTTTGATGATATTGAGTTTAAATTAATCAAAATTTTGTCTAAAATAATTCTAGCCCTTAAAAATTTATTTTCATTAGAATTCATAATTTTAATAATGTTTGAATTTAACAAATGTGATTTATTATTATAAAAGATAAAATCCGTTCCTAAATTTGATAAATTGATGTCGTTTAAAACAAAGTCTACTATTTCTTGAAAATCAAATTTTGAATAATCAAAAAGGATTAAAGGATTGATATGATTTTCATTATAATTTAGTCCGTTGTTAAGTTTTTCTAAAAATAATTTATCGTTTTGAAATTGAAATCTTTTTTTTCCATTTGAATGATTTTTATCGTCATAACAAAATTCTAAAGATAAATAGCTTCGACTATCATTAATTTCTTTGTTATATCTTGAAATTTGAGAAATTAAGATTTTATGAAAATATGAGTTTTCATCCTTACTAAGAAAATTAAAAAGCGAAAGGATATTTTTGTTGAAATCACCTAATACGAGGTCTTCAGAAAAATATGGCTTTATTTGATAAATTAAATCTACTAAACTTAATAGAAGATTAAGTAAATCTTTCGAATTATCAACTTTTTTAGATATATTTGAATATCTTTTGAACATTATATCTAATAATGTCTCTGTATTCACATAGATACTTATTGGTCTTAAACTCCAATAGTTTAGATGGCATAAAGCTATTTCTCCTGATAAATAGAGATCAGCCAAGTGTTTTGGTAACAGATTTAGTAATAAAAATTGCTCAGAAACATCTGAACCTAATATCTGGATAAAATTTTCTGGAAAAATTTCATTATTTTTAAATAATTTATAGGCTTCATAGGGGGGTGTACCTAATCTTGTTAATTTATGTCTCACATCTTCTAAACCTTCTTCTAAAAGTATAGCATTTATAAATTCTCGCATTAATGGAGATGTTAAATATTCTATGTTTATCTTAGAAAGGCGTTCTTTAACCTCACGGGCGATTTTTTTTGCTAAGTATCTTTCTAATTCACCCTCTTTAATCAAATAATCTTCAATTTTTTTAAAATCAAAAACTTCCTTTGAATATTTTGAGGTTCTAATCATTGTAATCTTGTTTTCATCATCTAGAAACTGTTCCATTGATAAAACTATTTTTAAAATTTTCTTGCCAAGTGATGAAATGAAATAACCATCATCAGAGCTGGATATTAGGCCAACTTTTTCTAATGCTTTTATATGATAGGAAAAATTAAGAGAATTTTGATTCGTATCTAAAATTTCTTTTTGAAGCTTTGAAAAGGATAATACTAATTCACTATTTTTCAACTTCTTCAAGATGTCTATTCTAATCTTTTGACCTAAAGTTTTTAGCAGTTTCTCTATATCATTTCTATTTTTGTCGGAGCTCATCTCAATATTATCAAATTTACTTAGATCTTCTTGATAAATAATATGGTTAGCAAATATATAAATATAAGCGAATTCTGATAATATATGCGTGATATTAATATTTAGACAATTAAAACAAGTAAAAATATACTCATTTACCGAGATAATTATTATAATTTTTATTTTTTCATTATCTAGGAAATAATTTAATGATTACGACATAATTAAAAATGGTATAATTATCATATAGGCTATAATTCCATATATTAGGCAAAAATATCCAAAGTTTACTTTTTTAGCAATTCTAAGCAAAATCTCTATTGTTAAATACCCTGTTATAAAACTAATCAAAGTTATTATTATGATTGTTAAAGGATCTAAAAATCCAAAAACAGATCCTTCTCCAAAAAATATGTCAACGAGGATAGAAGCAATTGAAGCTGGTACAGCCATTAAAAAACTCAATTTTAGAGCGTTATTTTGATCATATTTCTCAAATAGGATTGTGGAAACAGTTATTCCAGAACGAGATATTCCTGGTAAAATCGCAATTCCTTGCATCAGACCCGCGATAAAACTATCTCTCCTTAAATCTTTTTTAGAGATTTCATCAATACTTTTAGATCCATAAAGCTTTCTTACTATTAATAAAATTATCCCTGTGATGATTAATAAGCCAGCAATTATTAACGTAATAATCTCTCCTTGCATTGGAGTATAACTTTCAGCCAATATAGTTTTAAAGATAAAATAAAGTGGTAATGCTGTAATAGCAGTGCCAATTGTAGCAATAATTAACCAGTTTCGATTTTTTATATCTATTTCATTAATTTCAAATCTAAAAGGGAAAAAAGATTGCGCAATCTTATAAAAATCTGTTCTAAATTTCAACAAAACAGCAATAGTAGTTCCTAAATGTAACCAAATCGCTAGACTAAACGCTTTATTGGGAGGAATACCAAACAGATTCATAGCTATTATCATTACCTGCCCTGAAGATGAGATAGGGAGCCACTCAAATAAACCTTGTAATATAGCAATTAGAATAAACTCAATCATAAGTAAATTAAATTTTTTTTATAATTAAGAAATTTTAAATAAAGAAAATATCTGTAAAAGAATTAGAAAAACTTATCTTGCAGAGATGGCAATTCTTTCGATCTCATCTTTTCTTTTTACTGCTACTGATTCTTGTGAGTTTTTTGACGCATTGATAAGCTCTTGTGCAATACATTCTTCAAATTTTCTTAAACTCCCACTACTTCGTGAAGCAATTGCTTGGGTTAAATATTTGATTGCTAAATCAACTCTCCGTTGAGGTGAAATATCTACTGCTGATGCATAGGAAATTCCTCCCATTGCAATCCGAGTTGTTTCTTCTCTTGGAGCAGTGTTCACTATAGCATCAACTAATACTTGAATTGGATTCTGACCTGTAATATGTTCGATCAATATGAATGC
>SDNM01000076.1 GCA_004524385.1 Promethearchaeota archaeon | reverse complement strand
TATAGGAATAAACAGAACTAAATTCTATTTATTTTTTTTACTTTTTCATAATTTTTATCAGTTTTTCTGATAAAAAAACAGGCTTCATAAGATTTATTACTAAAAATAAGAAATATTAAAAAAAAAAATATTATTATTATTATTATTATTTAATCGACGCTGCCTTCTTTTTTGTTCAGTTCGATTGCTGGGTCTTCGATTGGCTCGTAATGATCGATATCCAAATATGAACCGGTTCTTTCTTTAGCCCATACGACTTTTAATGGCATTCCTATATAAATCGAATTAAAATCAACATCGTCAGAAATGTTATGGATTAATGCTGTATCCGCACCATCTTGGCGAACGGCTATTACTGGAAAGGGATGTTCTCTTTTTTTATCTTCTTCGTCGTAGTTCGCTGAACCAGTCGCTATTGAAGCAGTTTCAGGTAATCGAACCCATTGATCTGGTTTTACTAAACATCTCCCGCAAATCAGTCTTGGAGGGAAAGAGACGGTATTACATGATCTACATTTTAATCCAAGAAGTATTCCATTCTTAAGTCCTTTTAAATACTCCTTAATCCGTGATAAATTGAATTTATATTTGTAACTCGTTAAATACCAGCTTCCCTTCATTGTTCTTGTTCTTTTGTAATCCTTCTTGATATATTCTGGTAATGGCATTTTATTTTTAACACCTCACTTAAATTTACGTTGCGGCTCATCTGCCATAACAACGTGGCTTATTAAATTTATTGCGCCCCCCCAACCATGTCCTAAAGCAGTGTGTACAGTCTTAGGAACTTGATTTCCCGCTTTACCCATAATTTGCAGGGCAGATTCAGCAGGTCTTTCCATTGCAGAAGCACCAATTGCGTTTGTAGAATTTACTCCACCAGAACAGTTCACTGGCATTTCACCATTAAGAGCAGTAACTCCATTTAAGTAAGCTTCGGGAGCAGAATTTGGTTCAAATAAACCAACTCTTTCAACCCACTGCAATTCTTGATTTGGAAAAGGAGAATACACTTCCGCATAGTCGATTTCTTTATTTGGGAAAGAAATACCCGCTTGGCTATAAGCAAGTTCGGCTGATTTTACGGCTCCTAATTGTTCACACGGATCAGTTTGTCCAGCCCCACCACAATCAACTCCTATGATTGCAGGCTCATTAGCATAACTACCAACGCCGTTAATATATACAGGTATATCGGCTATTTGTTTTGCTTTTTCTTCGGTTGTAAATAATACAGCACAGGCACCATCGGATGCAGGACATACCATTCCAAATCTTAAAGGATAGGAAATATACGGTGTATCTAACACATCTTCAATTGTAATAGTTGGCATCTTTAGATGGGTCCACCAATTTTTTGCGGCATTTCTTCTATTTTGTACAACAACGCGGGCTAAATCTTCTTCAGTAGCTTTACTCCTTCTCATATAATTCATCGCCTGATATGATGCAACACCAATAGCAGCACCAGCACCCATATTTCTTCTTAATCTGGTGGCTTCATAACCTAAACTAGGGTAAATAGATAATTCGCCTAATGCCACAGAAGCTAATCCTACTGTAGTATTCCCGCAGGATTGTTGTTCGAAAGCAACCGCTAAAACCATATCATATAATCCCGAAGCGACGGCATAGTAGCCTGAGACAAATACTGAGCCGCCAGTAGTTCCACCTGTTGTAACCCTTAAAAGGGGTTTATTTTTAGCAGCCATATGATCTGTCATCCATAATTCTGGCATATTAGCACCCTCAAAAGCAGGCATATTACCATTTATCACATAATCAATATCTTTCCATTCAACAGATCCAGCTTTATTTAAACAATCTTCAACAGCTTCGTTTACCAATTCAGCCATATTTACATCAGAACGTTTTGATGCATGTTCACAAAAACCAGCACTTATTACTGCTGGTTGTACATTAGCCATTTTTATTATTCACCTCCCTCTAAAACATATACAATATTATTTTGAGCACAAAAGCCAACTTGCCCTGAAGCAATTGCTTTATTAGCCCCCGATATTTGATGTCCCTCTGCTTCACCTCGAATTTGTTTCACAGCCTCTACAATCCTCGTTAAACCATTCGCAGCAGGAGTATATCCTGCCATTGTTCCTCCTGAAGGATTAAGTTTTCCAGTGTTAATTAAAGATAAGCCTTTTCCTTTATCGGCCAACCCTGCAGCTTCAGCTAAAATCAAATCTTCACAGGCAGTATGTCCAAAGAGTTCAGCCACATTAATTTCACTTTTTGGATCGTTTATTCCAGCTATTTTATAAGCTTTCTCTGCGGCTTTTTCCATTGAAGAACAGCTACTTAAATCTCTATCACCCAAATAATAAGTATCGTTAAAGTGTCCTACACCAGTAATCCATACAGGTTTATCTGTTATTTTACGAGCTTGCCTTTCCGGAGCGAGAATTACGGCTGTTACGCCATCGCATAGGACGGGATACATTAATTTCCTCAAAGGAGCACTCAATAGTTCGGAATTTAACACTTCATCAACAGATATGTTAGTTTTTTGAGCTTCTGGGAGTGCTAAAGGATTTTTCGCGGCATTTTTTAAATTATATGCAGCAACCTTAGCAATATCTTCTTCGGAAATGCCAAAAGCATTTAAATAAGCCCTCATCTGCATTCCCCCCGCAGTATATCCATTCAAAATATTGATTGGTCGATCGAATGTAGGATCAGTTTCTAAAATTCTAGCAGATTCGTATGGAAAACAAGAGGGCATACTTATACCATACACCATTGCTAATTTATGATTTCCTGATAAGACCCTCATTAGTCCATACATCATAGCATGAGCTCCATCCATCTCAACTTTACTTTCATCCTTCATGTAAGCACCACCCGCTTCTACTTTAAAACAATTTGAAATGGTTTTACCATCATAATAATCGTTGTTGCATCCAATTACGGTCGATAAATCGTCCCTCTTTAATCCAGCATGATCTAATGCCCCTCTCGTTGCCTCAAAAAGCATCTCATAAGGGCTCATCATTATGTCTAATCCAGGTTTAACTTGATAAAAACCTACTATTGCTACTTTATCCATTTTTAAACGCCTCCTATTGGCTCAAATCCCGCAATATCATTGGGATCTCCTTTTATATTTTTTGCCCATACTACTTTTAATTTCATACCTATTTTCAAATCTTCTGGATTTATATTTATAACTGGTACAACCATAGCGCTATCTGCTCCATCAATTTGGACCAATCCTACGATCTGATCTTTTTTCACGTTTCTTGTTTTTCGCTCAGATATTTTATAAGTCGTTACAGTAAAATTCTTTAGTATACCAGTTTCAGGTAAGTCAATAAAATCTTCAGCCTTCGCAAAGCAATCTCCACATCTATTTCTAGGCGGTAGAAAAACTTTTCCGCATTTAGAGCATTTAGTACCTATAAATTTTTTCTCTTGAAGTCCATCATAGAATTTATCCATGACAATTCCGACCCAAAAGTTAAATTCAGCACGGATCATACCTTTTGTGACAGATACATCCTGCTCTTCATCTATATTTAATGTCAATGTCTTTCACACTTCTCTTTTTTTTTAGATATCTAAAATTTTTTTTAATGAATAATATTTTACATTCTATTATATATATCTTTCAAATTAAATAATATATCTTTTGAATCTTAATTTAAAAGTGAAAAAAATAAAAAATATATAATATAAGAACACTCAAATTGTAAAAATTAGTTATACTTATTCTAAGAAATATGAATCTTATTATATTAAAAGAAATAAAAAAAATTTGAATTTAATTAAAGCTTCTTAATATATATCTTTTTTATGTAGATTGAAGATCTCTACAGCTTCTGTTGGAGTAGCAACTTCACGTCCTGCTATTTTAGCTACTTTAGCTGCCCACTCTACTTGCTCATAAGACCCTTTAGCTAATGCACCCTCAATAGTTCGGATATTATCCTCTAAACCAACCCTTATATGACCTCCCATTACGGACGCACACATTCCTGCTCGAAATTGATCTTTTGCTACACCACATACACTCCAAGTAGCATGAGGGGGTTTTAGAACTAAAAGACTAGCTAGATTTTGGTAGGAAAAGGGAATTCCTCCTAACACTCCAAATACAAATTGGAAGTGAAGCGGTTGCTCGAATAAACCTTCTTGTCTATTAAGGAAAAGAACATTATACATTCCTCCGAAGTCGTAAACCTCCAGCTCTGGTTTTGTCCGAGCTCTTTTTATTCTTTTAGCAAACTTTTGAATCATTGAGAAATTGTTCATAAAAACATTTGTGGGAGCAAGTGTTACTTTCCCTGTTTTATGGTCGCCTACACTAAAGTTCATAGAATTTGTATTTAAAGAGCAAAGAGCTGGCTTATATGTTTCAACAGGTTTTATTCTCTGTTTTTCAGTTGCAATCGCACTGATAGCAGTACTTAAATTAATAATTATCCCCGGCGCCTTCTCTCTGATGCTATCTATCACAGCTTTTATAATATCCAGTTCATGCGTAGGGTTTCCTTTTTCTGGATCTCTAGCATGGATATGGACAATTGCTGCACCAGCATCGTAGCATTTTTTTGCTTCGTTCCCAAATTCTTCTGCTGTATATGGCACGTTTTCATTTTGAGATTTCACAGTTGCTGCACCTGCTAAAGCGGCACTAATTACTAATTTATTTGATAAATCGTCTGACATTTTTAATCACGATTTCATATTTATTTTGAATAATTAAGTTATTGATAAATTATTAAATACATTAATATTTAAATTTTAAAAACAACGCATTATAAAAATTATCTGTTTAAAAAAGTAGTTTTTTTGGGAAAAAATAGCTTTTGAATTCTTGTCCCAATATAATTAAATTATGTAATTTTATTTTATGTAGTTTAATTTTGAAAATAATATAATAAAAATAGTTAATTATAATGTCTGAAAAGTTATGGTATAAAGTCGCAAGAACCATTGTAAAGGCAGGAGCTTTTCCTTTTCCTATAACGGATACTTTGATTGAATTTCTTCAAACAGTAATTACAGAAGAGCAAGCTAAATTTCTTTTAATCTATAAAAAGCCAACATTAACTTTGGAGCAGATAAAAGCAAAAACAGATATGAATGAAGAAGCAATACTTAAAATGTTGAACGCATTAATGGATAATGGAATAGTTTTAGGAGCTCCAAGTAGAAACACTGGCATTATGGTTTATCGTCTTATGGGACCGTATCCCGGAATTTTTGAATATTCGCTATTGAAAGGAATAACTGATGATAAACATAAAAAATTAGCAGAATTAGCAGACAAATTATTTGATGAATTAGGCACTCAATCTCAAAAAAATTATGAGTCTGTTTCAAAATTATTTAAGCAAGTGCCTGCAGTTGACCGAACCATCCCAGTTGAAAAAGAGGTGGAAGTTGGTACTGAAGTTGTCATGCCATATGAAGAATTAGAAAAATATTTAGAAGATTATGAAAAAGAAGAAAATAATATTGCTGTTGCGCATTGTTATTGTAGACACCAGCATGACCTTCTCGGAGATCCTTGCAACCTAGGCGCTCCAAAATTGAATTGCTTTCTTTTTGATAAATCCGCTAAATTTGCTATTGAACGTAACTTTGCAAGTCCTATTTCAAAAGAGGACGCAATGAAAATCTTTAGGGAAGCTGAAGATTATGGTCTCGTTCATAAAGTTTTTCATATTCATTCCGATCCTAAAAGAGGTATTGAAGCAATATGTAATTGTTGCAAATGTTGTTGCGGTATTCTAGGGATGTATCATCGAGGTGTGTTACCACTACATACAATTAGTTCTTACATATCGAGAGTGAATGAAGAGGATTGTGTGGGCTGTGGGACATGCGTAGAGAAGTGTCCTTTGGAAGCAATTGATTTAGAGGATTCAATCGCAACAGTAAATGAAGAATTATGCATAGGATGCGGCGTGTGCGCACATCTTTGTCCTGAGGAAGCCATACATCTAGAAAGAATAGGTCCGAGAGATGTGTTTATTCCTCTGAAAAAAATTTCTACGAATTAAAACATTTAGTTTTAAATATTTTTCTTTATTATAAGTGAAAAATCACATTAAAATAAATAGTAGTTTATCATTTTAGATAGTATAAAATATATCTTATTAAAAAAAAAAGTGAATAATATGTCAAGAAGAGATATCGCTTGGTATGAGAATGAAGATCTAAAAAGCTTATATATCAAGGCGTCGTCTAATGCTATGAGGAATTACCACGGTCCAATAGTTTCTCCAAAGACAACCTTTACTGGAACAAATAGTTTAATAGATTTTGCAAATCACCTAGGTAGCTTTTTATCAGCAGAGGATAAACGGGTATTATTAGTTGTTGATAAAGATTTACCAAAATTTGGAGAAAAAGTTGCAGAAACATTAAAAACCATGAAACAAATCGATTCAAGAATTTTTTCAAATGTGTTGCCTGAAGTTCCAAGATCCACAGTAATGGAAGCAGTTGAGGTTTGTAAAGAATATGACCCAAAAGCAATAATAGCTATTGGTGGAGGCTCAGCAATGGATACAGCTAAAATGATTCTGTTACTTTATGAAAAACCTGAAATAAATTTAAATAATCTAATGGCCCCCTCGTACTTAGGGCTTAGGAAAAAAGTGTACCTTTTAGCGGCTATTCCAACTACTAGCGGTACAGGATCTGAAACAACATTTATAGCAGTTGTAACTGATACAGATAGAGAACCTCCAAAAAAGACGGAAGTTGTGTTATATGAGCTTTGCCCTGATTTTGTGGTATTACATACTGATTTTGTAAAAACAATGCCACCATATTTAACTATGGGAACTGGAATGGACGCATTAGCACATGCTATGGGATCTTATGTTTTAACAATGAGTACTGAATTTACTGACATTAATAATCTTAAGGCAATTCAAATGATCTTAGATTATTTACCTCGCGCAATAAAACGTGGAAATGATCTTGAAGCGCGTTCAAAGATGCAATTAGGATCATATATTGCTGGAGTAGGTTTTGGAAATGTTTCAGGAGGCGTTGAACATGGTTTAGGGCATTCTTTT
>SDNM01000075.1 GCA_004524385.1 Promethearchaeota archaeon | reverse complement strand
TTCAGATGTTCCACAACCCGCCTCTCCCTCGGAAGAATGAATGCAAGCAAATACTTCACCAGGTCTTTTCCCTAAAATTTCAGTTACATCGTTCAATCCCGTAAACTCCAAAGCACCTTTATTCATAAATACAATTTGTCTATATTTATTGACAACTAAAAAAATTGCGGGAATTTTACTGAGGAATTTTTTTAAAATTTCATTTTTTTTGAAATCCTCTATTTGATATTCTACTTCTTCATTAGAGAGACGCTCAGCTGGAGCATATTTCGTGTTTTGTTTTCTAGCATTCAACTTCATAACCTCAATATGCACTCATAATTTAAATTTTTATAAAATAATAGGGTAAATTAATATTAATTTTATGATCCCATTATTCTTTTTTTCCCTATAAATAGAGTGAATATTCTAGAAGAAATGTGTTCAGAATTATTTAAAAGAAAATCTATTTATAATAAAGCAAGTTCCAAAAAATATATCTTATTTTTTTTACTATTTAAGCATTTTTATTCAAGCTACTTAGAATTAACAAATTCTTTTATGATTAAAAAAGAAAAGGATAATAGGAATCATTAATTTTTAAAAAAAGAGATGTTAAATGAAGGTCTAAGCAAACAAAAAATTATTAAAATATTAGAAGAGAAATTATCCCAAGACTTTTCCTACAAATCTGGATCTATCTTAGGATCTATGTGTACTGAACCTCTTGATTTTGGCAAGGAAATTTATATAAAATATTTACATAAAAATTTAGGAGATCCTGGATTATTTCAAGGTTGTGCCGAGTTAGAAATAGAGCTAATCTTGGAAATAGGAGATCTTTTTAATGGTTCAAATATAACTGGAACTTTCACTACGGGAGGTTCCGAGGCAAATATAATTGCAATGCGAGTTGCGAAGAAAATAAGATCAGATATTAGAAATCCAGAGATTGTTGTTCCTGCTTCTGCTCACGTTTCCTTTGATAAAGCTGAGGATTTGTTAGGATTTAAACTTCGAAAGGCAAAATTGAAAGAAAATTTTGAATTAGATTTAGATTATTTTGAATCACTAATTAATAAAAACACATGCGGAGTAGTAGGGATTGCTGGAACCACTTCTCTGGGATTAATTGATCCAATTGAAAAAATTGGAGAAATTATTGAAGGAAAAGATATTTTTTTCCATGTTGATGCAGCATTTGGAGGATTTGTGTTACCATTTTTAAAAAAATTAAACAATAAAATACCATCTTGGGATTTTAGCGTTAAAGAAGTCGATTCTATTACAGCAGATCCCCATAAAATGGGATTAGGTCTTATTCCAACTGGAGGATTTTTATTAAGAGATTCTAAAGTCTTACAGAAAACAGGATTTGAAATCCCCTATCTTGCTGGAGGAAACTTTAAACATTTTCATATTGTTGGAACAAGGCCAGGAGGGACCATAATTGCGTTTTGGGCTATAATGAAATACTTAGGTCAGAATGGATTTATAAAAATTATAAAGGAATGTTTGGAAAATACAGATTATTTAGCAAAAAGAATATCTGAAATCAATGGGATTAAATTAGCAGCAAAACCAATCATGAATATAATTGGTATTACCACAGAAAATGGCGAAAGTATATGTGAAATTGACGAAGAATTGCGAAAAAGGAGTTGGATGCTAGGAAAATTTACTAACTTCAATTTAATAAGAATAGTTGTTATGCCCCATGTCAAGAAATCTCATTTATCAAAATTCACTCAAGACTTAGAGGATATTGTAAAAAGATTAAAGATTTCGTGAAAATTTTATTTAATTATCAAAAGATTTTAATATAATTTTATATCACTTTTCTTACAAGAAGTTTTATCTCAATTAAAAAGTCTATTACATATATTGATAGCTTCAAAATTTTTTTTTTTTCTACATTAAATAATCCCTTATATTAACTTAAATGATAAACAAAAAGATATATTTAAAGAACTAAAAAAATTAATATTTAGTAAGAAATATTTTAGGATAATAATTTTACAAGATTTATTACTGAGAATGGGGAAAAAAGAAAAAAAGAAATTGGGAATTAAAACATCGAGATATTTTACAAAAACCTGCCATAATTGTGGTAATGAATATCCTAATTGGTTCACTCAATGTCCCCAATGTGGGACAGCGTGGGATGACATTCAAGCTAAAGCAAGTGTTGATGAAAAAACAATTAAGATCGTTGTAAGAATTACTGAAGAAGATTTCAACGAATATATTGATCACCTTCAATTAATTTTCAGTGGAGATCAAGGAAAATCTTGGTATCAGATGGAAATGAAAGCAGAAACTGATTATTTCATAGCAGAAATGGCAGATGTTCCAAATGGAACGGTGATAATTTATTACCTTGAGGTTTATTTAGAAAATGGAGTAAAACATATTGAAAATAATGATGGAAATTACTTTTTTTATAGAGTAGGAGTCCCCTCAGAAGAAACTAAGGAAGAACTATCACAATCAGAGGCACAAATGATACAAAATAATATAAACGGTTCAGACCAAGAACCTAAAACAATTGAATAGGAAAGGAACCCCTGATTATTTGGCGAAGCATAAACCCAAATTGATCCCGACTTAATAGTCTGTCCTCATTGTAATTCAAAAATAAAGAAGATGTGGAGTACTTGCCCTTTCTGTGGGGGAAATATGTAAAATAAAGAATAATCCTTTAATTTTGTGATAATCTCATTCTTTATAAAAAAAATTTGGTTATAATATTATAGAACCAGAATAAAAAACAATTAATCTTTTTTATAACTTTGAACCACATTTATTACAAAATGCGTAATCAGAAGATAGCATTGCTCCACATTGGCTACAAATAATTGTTTTCTTCTTTTTTGGTGCTTGAGCAGAAGTAGATAAATTAGATACGGATGTAGTTATCGTCCCAGAGGGAGTTTTTGGTTGAATAATGTCTGCCACATTCGGTATTATTTTAATTTCGGTATCTTCTTCTTTCGCAGCTTTTTCTGTTGCTGTGAATGGTAAAAAGTGTTGACTTGGTGTGGATTCACTTGATTTTTGAGAGATGGTCTGAAAAAAGGAAGGTGCTCTAGATTCCTGTTCTGTTGGAGTTGGAGCTGCTGTTTGTAATGGAATACTTGGTTCTTCAATAACTTTTTTAACTTTTTCTTTCTTCTTTTTCTTTTCTTTCTCCAACTTAGTTTTTTCTTTTTCTTCCTGAATTTTTCTTTCTTTTTCCAACTTTGCTTTTTCTTTTTCCAACTTTGCTTTTTCTTTTTCTTGTATTGCTCTCTCTTTTTCTTCCTGAATTTTTCTTTCTTTTTCCAACTTTGCTTTTTCTTTTTCCAACTTTGCTTTTTCTTTTGCTTCTTTCTTTTTCTGTTTTTCTATTTTTTTAAGTTCCTTTTTTGATAGAACTGTCTCTGGCATGTAATCTACTAAAGAATCTGAAGCTGGAGTTTGAAATTCTTCAGGTGTAGGTGCTGGTTTAGGAATATCTCCAGCAAAAGGAACTGTTTTAGGTTTGTAAGTGGGCTCTTCTGGTGTTTCTGTAATGGTTGGGATAGAAGAACTAGACACTGGTTCTTCTTCTTTACCAACTTCCGATAAGATTTGATCTGGAGTCTTAAATTCAAATTCTGTTGGTTTTTCGGCAGCTGTTTCGATTTTTGGCTCTGGAATAGGAGCTTTTTGCTCAATTTTAGCAACTGGTTCAGGAACCGGGGGAGCTGCTAAGTCAGTTTGAGGTTCAGGAACCGGGGGAGCTGCTAAGTCAGTTTGAGGTTCAGGAACCGGGGGAGCTGCAAAATCAGTTTGAGGTTCAGGCTCTATTACATAGGTGGGAAACTCTTCTGGTTCTTGTTGAGTTAAAGGTGTAGCAACTGGAGCAGAAGTCGCAGCAACTACATTACCAGGGGAACTAACAATTCCTTTTGACACAAGTTGATCCGGAACACCTGAACCGACCATTAGACAAGCAAGAATGTAAAAGCAATCGACTACACCCTCACCTGTTTTAGCTGAAGTTTCCATATAATATAAATTAAATTTTTCTGTAAAAGCATTGATTTCCTCTATAGAAACTGCTCTAATATCAACTAAATCACTTTTATTGCCAACGAGAAGAAAAGGCACTTCATTTTTTATATTGGACCTAATTTCTTCAATCCATTGAGGTAAATGTTCAAAACTTTCATATGAAGTGAGATCAAAAATTAATAGGGCTCCTAAAGCGCCTCTATAATACATTGGTCTTATTGAGCTAAATCTTTCTTGACCGCCCGTATCCCATATCTGTAATTTTACCATTATTTGACCTTCTTCTTCTGTATCGATGGAAATCGTTTTAACGTGAAAATCCACTCCAATAGTCATTTTGTAATCTTCTGTGAAAAAACCTTTTGAAAATCGTAGAGTCAGAGCAGTTTTACCGACTCCTCCATCTCCTACTACTATTGATTTAAAAAGATAATCATATTCTTCAGCCATTACAAGTCAACTGTTATCTTTTTTGTATTAAGTAATAATTTAAAAATTTTTGACAAAGTTCTTTTTTATATAAGATAGATCTATTAATATAACTTTATAATTTTATTTATACTAATAAAATTTTGGCAATAAATCCGAGATCTAGTAATATTCCAAAAAAATCGACTAGAATTAACTGTGATTAATTAGCTCTTTTTGAGTAGAAGTACTGTTTTTAAAAAATTAAAATTAAAAACTATCGATTTAAGCAATTAAAACATCTTAAAAGATATAAAATCTTTATTTTTGTATTATTTTATTTAATTTCAAAGCTTCTTCTTTAATATCAACTTTTTCAAACCATTCATTCACATCATCCAATTCATTCTGTGGCAATTCATATGAATGTTCGATTTCTGGATATATCTCATTTTCTACTTCGTGTCTATAACTTTTCAATGCATTGCGGATTGAATCTCCTACTTTTCCAAAATATTTTAAGAATTTAGGTTTAAATTCAGTAAAAATCCCTAGCATATCATGAATAACAAGAATTTGCCCATCGCAATACCGTCCTGCCCCTATACCGATTGTTGGTATGTCAACTGAGTTTGTTATTAGTTTCGCAATTTGCCATGGAATACTTTCCAAAACGATTGAAAAAACTCCTGTTTCTTGCAAAATTATGGCATCCATAATCAGTTTCTTGGCAGCATCTACGGTTTTTCCTTGGACCATAAACCCTCCAAATCGATAAATTGCTTGGGGAGTAAGTCCAATATGTCCCATTACTTCTATATCTGCATTAATTATTGCTTTTATTGTTGGGCAAATCTCCATGCCTCCTTCAACTTTAACGGCTTCAGCACCTCCTTCTTGAATAAACCTACCAGCATTTTTAACAGCTTCTACAATATCAATTTTATATGAAAGAAAGGGCATATCACCAACAACTAGTGCATTCGATACACCTCTAGTCACAGCTTTAGTATGGTGAATCATTTCGTCCATCGTGACTGACAAAGTGTTTTTATATCCAAGCATTACCATAGAAAGGGAATCCCCAACGAGAATTAAATCAATATTACTTTCATCAACTATTTTAGCAATAGAGTAGTCATATGATGTGAGAGTAACTATTTTTTCGCCTTTTTGCTTCTTTTCTATTATTTTTTTTGTAGTCATTTTTTGTAATGACATAAGAAAGATAACCTAATTATTTTAAAAAATCTTTTGATAGAGTTAATAGTATAAATATAATTTGTTTTTTTATGAATTGAGTAAAGGAGGATATTTTTTTTTTTTCATAAGTAATGTTTTTGAGAAAGTGGAAAAAGAACAAATAAAACCTATGATTATAATCTTTAAATTTAATACTTATGAATTCAGGAAAAATTAGACTCTAAATCCATTTTAAATTTTTAATAAAATTTTTTAGTTACCGCTTCATATAATGACTCTATCAATTAAATGAGAAAATTGATGAATATGAAAGCAAGTGACATTGATTTTTATAATTTAGGTTTCAATTTTATTGAAACTAAGACTATGTTTGTTTCAGATTTTAAGGATGGTAAATGGAGTGAAGGAAAATTAGTGCCTTTTGGACCTTTTGAGATTTCGCCTGGAGCTTGTATACTTAACTATGGACAAGGGATTTTTGAAGGTATGAAGGCCTTAAGAGCGAAAACTGGCGAAATTGTATTGTTTAGACCACATGAAAATGGAAAGAGATTAAACGATAGCGCCGATAGGATGCTATTACCAAATTATGATGTAGATAAATTTGTTGATAATGTTAAACAAGTCGTTAAAGCCAACAAAGATTATGTTCCTCCCTATGATAGTGGTGGTGCGTTATATATACGGCCAATACTAATAGGAAATGGTCCAATTTTAGGTGTTGCACCAGCGAATGAACACAAATTAATAATTTTTACGGTCCCCGTTGGTCCTTATTTCCCAGAGGGTTTTAAAGCAATAGATTTAGAAATTTCGAAAAAATATACGAGGGCTGCTCCTGGTGGATCAGGTTATGCGAAGACTTGCTGCAATTATGCACCAACAATGAAACCTGCAAAAGAAACGAAAGCTAAAGGATTTGCCCAGATTATATATTTAGACGCAGCACATATGGAATATATTGATGAAGTTGGAACAGCTAATTTTTTTGCTATCATCAATGGAAAACTTGCTACACCTAAAGCAGTTGGTACAATTTTACCGGGAATTACACGAAGATCTGTTTTAGAAATAGCAGAGAAGAAATTGGGAATGGAAGTTGAAGAAAGAGACATATCTTACAAGGAATTATTTGAAGACAGTTGTACTGAGGCATTTTGTACAGGGACTGCTGCTATTATCACGCCAATTGGATCTGTCGTTTTAGAGGATCAAAAAAAAGTCTGGAATAATGGAGAACCGGGTGAACTAACAAAAAAACTTTACGACCTATTAACAGGAATTCAAAGATTAGAAATCAAAGACGAATTTGGATGGATTGTTAAAGTAGAGTAAATTTTTTCATAGAAAAGTCTGGCTCCTTTAGCATAAACGAATAATATAAAAACATTAGGTAAGAATTTTTTATTTAATTATTCTTAATTTTTTATCTGGTTGAGAATTGAATAGTATTCTAAAATTTAGCAAGAAGATGCTACCATAGAAACTAATATTTTGCATCTATTATAATAAATAAAAAATTTTCGTGCTCATATAACAGTTATTAAGCTTAT